>NZ_JXUW01000029.1 GCF_000949255.1 Ferrimicrobium acidiphilum DSM 19497
ACCCCGAGAGGACTGGAGCGTTCGATGATCATGGGCTTTAGCTCATCTCACTGGGTAGATGCACACCAGAACATTCTGGTCACCGGTCCAACTGGAATAGGTAAGAGTTACCTTGGGTGTGCACTTGCCTACGCTGGGATTCGATCTGGCCATAGTGCACTGTACCGGAGGGCACCAGCTCTCTTTGCGGATCTAGCCATCGCCAGAGGTGATGGAAGGTATCTGAAGGTACTCGGGAGCCTTTCACGTGCTGAGATACTAGTCATAGACGATTTCGGACTCACACCACTCACAGGGAGCGAACCCTCGGACCTATTGGAAGTATTGGAGGATCGATCTGAACGCAAGTCGACCATCGTCACCTCACAGCTTCCCGTTGACTCCTGGCATGAGGCACTTGGGGATCCGACGCTCTCTGATGCAGTCCTCGATCGTCTCCTGTGTAACGCTCACGTTATCCAGATGAACGGGGCCTCCATGAGGACAAAGAAGTCATGAGTGTGAGCAGCCCAGAACAAACCCAGGAGCCATTACGTAACGTTACGAAACCATCGTTGTCAAGGATCTGCGAGGGGCCGGGATGCACCCAGATACTGGACCAACAACCGAGAGGAAGACCAGCACGGTACTGCTCGGCCGCTTGTCGTATGGCTGCTCATCGACGACGAAAGAGAGGACCGGTCACAGCAGAGGTGCACTTTGGTTCCGCTAGTACAAGAAATCGAAGCGAGGAGCGGTCGTGGATGGTCAAGCTACGTCGCGACAACGACGAACTGATCGTTGTCATCGGTCAGAGCAGAGATGGTGCGCAGTGTCTCGCTAGTCGGCCCAACGATTTTCTCAACTGAGGATACAACCATCCAAGATGGAGTAGAATTCCGACCTTTGGGGTGCACATAAATCAATCGAAAAGGAGCCAATTCTCGACCCATCAGATATACACTTCAAACAGTCCGTCTCGCGTCCTCTAGGGGGTGGCAAACTTCAGCGAGAACAGGTGGCAGATTTCGCAGGAATGCGCACTCTTCAAAGGTTGAGTCTTCGCTAGCGTTGATAACGATTACCTCAACGCCGAAGTGCTCACAAGGGGAGAACACCAGTTACGATCCAACACGAAGCAGTCTGTCCTTATGGCTGAGCACCAGTCGCCCAACCTCGCCAGAACGGATCCGAGATACGAGCGGCTTTAGTTCTCGTTTGTGATGGTTGAGTCCTGACCCTAGATCAGAGATGACCTCGTAGGTCCATCCGTTCGCAGCGCAATAACTCTCTAACAAAGCTACCTGGCGAACCAAGTCGTCCTTCTGTCCGTTGGTTGACACACGAGCATAAGCAATGGTGGTCCTGGTAGATGGAGTCTTATGAGGTGCAATAGCGCGCAGTTTTGAGAGGTCATAACGCCTTCTACCTCCTTAGAGTGCGCACAGGAGGATCAATACGTCCCTCTGTTTCCCATCTCCGTAGCGTCATGGGGTGAACTTAGAGTTCCTGTGCTGCTACTCCAATGGGAAGTAACCTTGTCGTATAGACATTATGGTAAAGTTCAGTCAAGAGTGCTTAAATTGACGGTAGCTGTTATGTAGCCCCGTTACAAACCGACGTTCTTGGGTTGAGCTCCTAACCACCTGGCAATGGACGATAAAGCGCAAGTTCTGCCCCAGGTACTCCCAGGCAACACTGCGGTCGTAGTAAGAGGAGAGCAACTGTGCCACGCGAGTGACGGTATCGGCCACACTTTGGGCGTGCAAGGTTGCCAATGCACCAGATTGCCCTGTTTGAAGCGCGTTGATGAATGTCAACATGCTCTCGGGATCGGCCAACTCTCCAATGATCATTCGGCGCACGTCTTCTTGTAGTCCCCACTTAAAGATCTCATCGAAAGGAATTGAACCGACCCCCACAACACCTTTGTAGCTGTTTGCTGTTTGGCCCGCCATTAGCTCAGTGGCTTTGAAACGGCGCGTTCTAGAATGTCACCTTGTTCGAGCGCGTGCATGGCGGCCGATCCAGTCGCAGGAGATCCGGTGGCGACACGGGAGACGTGCACCAACCGAAGCCGATGTTCCCCGGCCCGATGCAGGCGTGCATGGGCGAAAGGCCAGGCTCCCATGTTCTCAGGCTCCTCTTGGAGCCAGACGAGCTCGGTCGCTGAAGGATAGCTCTCGATTAGTTCGGCTATCTCGCGCTCTGGCCATGGATAGAGCTGTTCCACGCGAACAACCGCAGTCGGCACCGTGGTCGTTCGATCCCGTTGTGCGAGCGCCTCATATCCGATCTTGCCTGAACATAGGACGATGCGCCTAACGTCAAACCGACCGGATTTGTTCGGGGCCCAAGCTGGGTCGTCTAGGAGCGGGCGGAAGCTGCCTTCGGTGAACTCCTCGACTGGGCTCCTCGACTGCTTGGCACGAAGCAGTGACTTCGGCGTGAGGATGATCAAAGGCCGCTGCGCTTGCCGTGCTACCTGGGCTCTCAGCAGATGAAACAGCTGAGCCGAGGTGGTTGGATTTGCAATCGTCATATTTGGGCCCGCGGCTAGCGAGAGAAATCGTTCAAGCCTGGCCGATGAGTGCTCTGGGCCCTGCCCCTCGTAACCATGAGGAAGCATCAGCGTTAGCCCTGACTCCTGCTTCCACTTATCGTGAGCTGCTGCTATAAATTGATCGATGACGATCTGTGCACCGTTGGCAAAGTCACCGAACTGTGCCTCCCAGATGGTGAGTGCCTGCTTATGGATCAGCGAATAGCCGTACTCGAAGGCCATCGCTGCGTATTCAGAGAGCGAGGAGTCGTAGATCATGAAGCGACCGGCCGTCCCGGAGCTGGGCGCACCCTCGTCATCGCGGATGGATGCGAGTGGTTGATAGGTGGCGCCAGTCTGATAGTCGTAGAGGGCGGCGTGACGATGTGAGAACGTGCCGCGTCTGCTGTCTTGCCCAGAGAGGCGTACGTCATGCCCGTCGAGCATGATGGTCGCAAAAGCGAAGGCCTCGCCTAGGGCCCAATCGACCTCGCCATCGGCGTAGAGCTCCGCCCGGCTTTGGAACTGTCTGGCGAGCTTGGGGTGTAAGGTGAAGCCTTCGGGGGTCCTGTTGAGCACCTCGACGGTATAGTCAAGCCGTTCCCGGGTCACGGCAGTCGGTACGCTTTGCACCTGTACATTTTGTGGCGGAGGCGCCGGTAGGTCTGTTGGTTTAGGTGGCGCAGCCTCTCTGGTCTCGACCAATGCCTGTTGTAGCCGCGCTAAATAGGCATCGAGAGCCTGCTCGCCCTCTTCTTCGGTGATCGCTTTCGAGCGCACTAGGCGTTCTAGGTAGAGCTTGCGTACCGAAGGTAGCGAGTCGATGACCCGATACATCACCGGCTGCGTGTAGCTTGGCTCATCCCCCTCATTGTGTCCATGCCGACGATAACAGATCATATCTACGACGATGTCCTTGTGGAAGGCTTCACGATAGTCCATTGCGATCTGGGCTGCTCTTAGCACGGCTTCCGGATCATCTCCGTTGACATGGATTATCGGAGCCTGAATCATCTTGGCGATATCACTGGCATAGACCGACGAGCGAGCTTCGTTTGGGTTGGTTGTAAAACCTACCTGGTTGTTGATGACCAGGTGAATCGTGCCCCCGGTACGATAGCCGGGCAGCTGGGAGAGGTTGAGCGTCTCGGCTACCACGCCTTGACCGGCGAAGGAGGCATCACCGTGCACCAAGATACCGAGCACGGCGAACTCAAACAGGTTGCCTCTCAGGTCTTGGGTGGCCCTGACCATGCCCTCGACCACGCCGTCCACTGCCTCAAGGTGGGAGGGGTTTGAGGCTAGCGTGATAGGAACAGCGGTCCCATCAGGGGTGTAATAGGTTCCTTCAAAGCCCTTGTGGTACTTCACGTCACCAGAACCCTGTACCGATGAAGGGTCGAGGTTGCCCTCGAACTCCTCGAAGATCATGCGGTACGATTTTCCAACTATGTTGGCTAGGACGTTTAGCCGCCCTCGGTGAGCCATGCCGAGCACCGCAGAGGTGACCGATCCACGCACCCCTTCGTTCAGGACCTCAGTAAGGAAAACAATGGCGCTTTCGGCGCCTTCGAGACCGAAGCGCTTTTGTCCGATGTAACGAGTCGAGAGGAACTTCTCGAAGGCTTCAGCGTCGTTGAGCGTGGTAAGCATACGAAGCTGGTCTTCCTTGCTCGCACCAACGTGGATACCCTCGACACGATTCTGTATCCAGTGCTTCTCCTCGGGATTCTGGATGTGCATGTACTCGTATCCAAGTGATCCACAATAACTGTCGCGAAGAAGCTGTAGAATTTCGGCCAGAGTCAGCTCGGTGCTGTCAGCTAGGCCGTCGGTCAAAAACACTCGGCTTAGATCCCACAGGGTGAGACCGTAGGTCTCTGGATCTAGTTCCGGACTCATCGTTGGCTTGATGAGGTTGAGCGGATCCAGGCGCGCCAAGAGGTGACCACGTACCCGATAGTTGTTGATAAGCGTTTGGACATGGATCTGCTTAACAGCACGCTCAGAGGCCTCACCACCAAAGGAGCCACGATCTGGAGACCATATGGCCGGCGGGTAGGCTACACCAAGCGAATCAAAGATCTCCTGATAGAAGTTCTCCTTGCCCTCCAAGAGAGCAGCAGCGTCGGCGAGGAACTGGCCAGATTCCGCACCTTGAATAATGCGGTGGTCGTAGGTGGAGGTCAGCGTGACAGTCTTCGAGATACCGAGTTCGCCTAGCGTTCGAGGGTCAGCGGCACCAAACTCTGCCGGGTATCCGATAGCCCCAACACCGATGATCGCGCCCTGGCCGTTCATTAGACGTGGAATCGAGTGTTCGGTTCCTATTGTTCCTGGGTTGGTAACGCTGACTGAGGCGCCTTGGAAGTCGTCGACAGTAGCCCTATTCTCACGGACCTTGGCGATCAACTGGTCGTAGGCCGCTATGAACTCGGCGAATGTCTTAGTGTCGATATCTTTTAGAACTGGAACCATGAGTGTCCGTTGTCCGTCACGCCTCACGATATCAACTGCTACTCCAAGGCTGACGTGTTCGTAAGTGCGAAGCGATGCAGCTGATCCGTCGTGAGCAGGGACGAAACTGGCGTTCATACGCGGATGCTTGCTGAGTGATTTGATGATCGCCCAGGTGATGAGGTGGCCAAAGCTGATCTTGGGGCGCCCCTCGCGGCTGAGTTGATTATTTATGATGGATCGGTTGATCTCGAGTGCCTTTGCAGGAACGGCACGAACGCTGGTGGCGGTCGGCAATAGAAGCGATTGATCCATGTTGCGGGCGAGCGCGAGTGCAGCCCCACGTAGTGGACTTAGCGTGGTGTCGTTGGCCTCGGCTGGGGGGAGCGTCTTGGCTTTGGGTTCGGCCGGGGCTGGGGTCGCTGGCGCAGATGCCGGTTGAGCTTGAGCGGAGGCTTCTGCTGTCGCACCGGTGGCAACTGGCGGCTGAGGTTGCCCCTCGGCACTACTGGCAGAGTTTGCGGGCTGAGGAGTGGAAGCCCTGAAGGACTGGGTCGATGTCGGCGGTTGGGCCGGAGGCACGTCGCTAGCGTGGTTGGTCGGCATCGTCGATCCATCAGACCGGGCTAACGGATCCTTGGCGGAGTATCCCTCGGTGGCTACGGCATCGGTCACCGTGCTATTGGCGAATCGTGGTTCGATGTTGCGACTCTTGAAGTACTGTTGCCAGCTGGATGGGACAGAGTCGGGGTTATCTCGATAGTTGTCGAGCATCTCTTCGACAAGCCAATCGTTCGGTCCAAAGTCGGTTTCAAAGGTATCTGCCACGCCTTGTTAGTCTAGTCATCTTTCCTGGTCGATGAAAACTCGAGCGAAGTCTGGATCGGTGGGGTTCGGGAGCCTCTGAAGTTTCGTAGCGACGCTGCTGTCATCGGTCATCGGTGGCGGCAGGCATATCCTCAACTTAAAGGCGGCTCTATCGGCGTTCGGGTCAAGTATTTCCTCGCGTACGTCGAAGCTCTAAGGATGGGTAAAGGAAGACCGCGTTTTGGCGTGATCGATGGATTGGACACAGTCAGGAACATCGAAGACACGCGACAGGATGTACTCAAAATGCGGGAATACGTCCGTGAAATTTTGACCGGCGAGCGCTCTTTTTCGATGCGCTTCCAGTCGATTGCGAACGTCTTTGGTCCCAGGGTGGTTGGTTACGAGATGTTGACTCGGTTTGATCTTCCCACAAACATTGGTCCAGATCAGATCTTTCTAGAGGCTGATGCCATCGGACTCGGAGCCGAGCTGGAGGCGCTGATCTTGGCTAGGGCCTTTAAGGAGAGACGTCGAGTTCCTCGTGATTGCTTTGTCACCGTGAACGTCAGTCCCCATCTACTCGGTCAGCCGATATTGCGATCCGTATTTGATCGGGATCTGAGCGGAGTGGTGGTGGAGCTCACCGAGCACGTACGCATCGTCGACATAGATGCGCTTCGCGACTCCTTGACCTGGTTGCGGGCGCGTGGTGCCCTCATAGCCATGGACGATGCGGGATCAGGCTACGCCGGACTTCAGATGATTACCCAAGTCCGTCCAGATATCGTGAAGCTGGATCGTGAGCTGGTAAGCGGTATCGATACCGATGAGGTGAAGGCGCTCATATGTGCATCCTTCGGAGATTTTGTCGGACGGCTGAACGGATGGCTGCTTGCAGAGGGAGTGGAGACTCAAGCTGAGTTGGCACGAGTCGTCCAGATCGGTGTTCCACTGGTGCAGGGGTGGGTGATCGGCCGTCCAACACTTCAACCAGAACCGTTGCGAGCCGATCTAGCCGAGTGGTTGCGCTCCTACGGGGAGTCGAGGCAGATTCGACTTGACTGCTTGACCATTTTGATGGATCCGGTGCTGATTGAGACCGAGACCTCCCAGCCAACATCGGACGAAAGCACGCCCGATGTCGCCATCAGATCCGGGGAGACGCCCGCTGATGCATTGGTTGCCGACGCCGCGATGGCGAATACCGCAATCTGTGTGGTCAGCCCAAATCGCGATATCAGACGCGTCCTCTTGCCTGACAGCAGTGGGGTGCGTGTGCTTGCTATGAGCATGGTGGCACACCCGGAGGAGGGGATACGGGAGGTAGCAGTCCGAGCTATCAACCGTCCAATCGAGACGCGCTTTGATCCCATTGTCTGTGTAAACGAGAACCGGGAGCCAGTCGGGATCATTCGCATGGAGAGGATCATCAACTTTCTTGCCGACGTCTTTGCCGACGGTGGCTCCATTGTCGAGGGAGTTGGTCTTGTCGACGGAGTTGGCAACGCCTGCTCCATCAAGGATAGCTGACGCCCTTACTCTGTTAACTAGTTGATTTCAGGACTGATCGAAGCTGGCGGGGAGTTCAGCAAGTACCCTTGCCAGGGTTACGGTCGGGAGTTCGTCGTGTGCCTCGAGGATCAATGAGGCGGTGGATCGGTAGATTGGCTCCCTGAGGGCTAGCAGCTCGTCGAGTTGCGCCGATCGAGCAAGAGGCCTATCGCTCGGGTTGGCTATGCGTGCTCTTGCCGTCTCCGCTGTGATCTCTAGGTAGATCATGTAGGTCGAACACAGTAGCAGTCGCGTACCTGGGTGCATCAGCGAACCACCTCCGAGCGCGAGCACCGTGCACGGTTGACTTGCGACTGAGGCGATCGCTTGGTGTTCTAGATCGCGAAATCTCGCCTCGCCCTCGTGGGCAAATAGGTCAGCTATCCGCCGACCGGTGGCAGCCTCGATCAGGCTATCGCTGTCGTAGAAAGGTACGCCGAGGTGCCTTGCCAGCAGAGCGCCAAGCGTACTCTTACCTGCTCCCATAAAGCCGGTAAGCACGATCTGGGGCCAGTGCGGCCGGCCTTGGATGTCGATATCTGTGCCATTTATGGTGGTCATAACTGCTGATAAGCCTATGGGTAGCTGCTGGGATTCTATGTAGCCAGTCGCTAGCTTGGATCTGGTTGAAACGGATTTGAGGTCGATAAAGGTTTAAAAAGAGTCAAGTGAGACCTCCGTTGAACCGAAAGCTTGATTTACCGAGAGGTGGTAGCGCCAATAGGTGCCAAAATAAGTGGTTACAGTTAGAGAGTGGAGAGTGTGGCACGATGAAGCGATTTGCATGTGGAGATGTTGTGACTGGTTGTACCTGGACGATGCAGGTGAGCGACGAGGCCGATCTGATGGCACTCATCGCCGATCATGTTGCAGTGGCCCACGGTATTGCTACGATTGATGATGAGTTAGTCGCGGTGGTGCGAGAACACATCCAACTCGTGAGCTAACTACTGCCGGTCGTGGCGTTAACGCCTGACTAGGTGGGTACTTGGTAGCGACATCCTCCTCGCCCTTACAGACGGGGTTTGCGCTTCCGTTCGATCAAGTGCGCCCATGCTTTGGTGCGCCCATGCTTTGGTGCGGAGATGATTCCGAGAGTCGGTCATGGTGGCTGTCTCCTAGGAGATGGTGGACGATTACCTCGGCGGTTCTGACGCCGACCGCTGCTAGATTAAGCTGCCGACAGCAGTGGATGTCGTGAGCCTGCGATCGGGGCAGAGATGACTGAGATTGCAGAGAGTGATCGGACCTAAGTCGGGAGGAGTATAGGCGACGATGACAACGCACGATCCACGGGAGTTCATTCCACACCGTCCCCCCTTTTTGCTAGTAGATACGATTACCGAACTTCAACCTGGAGTATCGGGTCGTGGCAGTTACGCGGTGCCACACGATCTCGCGATTCTCGCCGGCCATTTTCCGGACAACCCGATCTTGCCTGGCGTCTATCAGGTTGAGGCGATCGCCCAGATGGGGGCAGCCGTCGTTTTGAGCGATGAGCGCTACGCCGGGTCTCTCCCGCTCTTTGGCGGTATCGACCGTGCTCGCTTTCGACGCGTAGTTCGACCAGGGGACGTACTCGAGCTCAGCATCGAGATGACGAGTCTCTCTGCCCGCGCCGGCAAAGGTCAGGGACGTGCAACCGTCGGTGGGGATCTATGCGCCGACATCAGCCTGTTCTTTATCATTGCGCCAGCTGGTTCCTAGGATGCGGTTCGCGACCTGGAATGTCAACTCGCTGCGCGCAAGACGGGACCTAGTTGCTCTCTGGCTCAATGAACACCAACCTGACGTACTCTGTCTTCAAGAGACCAAGGTTAAAGATGCCGACTTTCCCGAAGAGCTCTTCGAAGAGAACGGTTACCATGTTGCCCATTGGGGGGTTTCGAGTTGGAACGGGGTCGCTATCGCGGCTCGGCAACCGCTCGACAACCTTATCCTCGGAGTGGTCGACGACTCTGAGGAGGCACGTTGTATCGCGGCAGATATCGATGGAATCCGGGTATTCTCGGTCTACGTCCCAAATGGCCGTGCTCTCGGGGACCCTCACTACAGCTACAAGCTTGAGTGGCTCGAGGCGCTCCGAGCGCGCTTGAGTGATGAGATTCAGCGTCGACCGCTGCTGGTTGCGGGAGACTTTAATATTGCGCCGACCGACGACGATGTCTATGATCGAGCCGCCCTCGAAGGGGCAACGCACGTGAGTGAGCCCGAGCGTTTGGCGTTGCAGAGGCTGCTTGACCTGGGTCTGGTCGACTGTGGAGCTAGTGCAGAGGACACTGACTCGAACTTCACTTGGTGGGACTATCGCCAAGGAGCCTTTCGACGCGGAATGGGCATGCGGATCGACCTGGTATTGGCCTCTCGGTCACTGTCTGGCGAGATGTGTTCATTTCAGGTTGATCGGCTCACTCGTGCTGCCCCAAAGCCATCCGATCATGCACCGGTCATCGTAGAGTTTTAGCGCTGCTATCACCCGACTCTAGCGAGTTCGGCAAACAAGCGGTCGGCCAGCTCGGGTGATTCGGCTAGCAATGGCGTCGTTACCATGGCCAGCAGTGACTCCTTGTCAGATGGGCGAATGCGAGCAAGCTTGCGAAGATCAGCATCGGAGAGGATGAGGTAGGAGGCTAGCCTCCGTTCTTTTGCAACCGCCACTCGCCAGCGATCCAGGCGGGTGGCTAGCGATGGGGCACCATGGGAGCGAATGCTCTGGGTAGGGGCGTTCTCTTCTCCTCGACCAAGATGTGCTAGTAGAGACGATGGAGCAAGGCTCGGCTTCGACCAGGATATGAGCAGAGAGTCCGTCGCTCGAGTCATCGCAACGTACAAGAGCCGACGTTCTTCGGCAAGCGCATCGACGGGGAGTCCACGGCGAGACGGGTAGCTTTTGTCGCCGATACCAACGAGGTGAACGTGGTGCCACTGGAGGCCCTTTGCGCGATGGAAGGTAGTAACACTGACGGCGTCAACCCCTCTGACCTGGAGACCGCGAAGGAGCTCCTCGAGCGCGAGGTAGTCCGCGATCGGATCCTGTCTTCTTAGTTCTGTAGCTACCTCGAGCAGTATCCGTTGGTTGGCTGCTCGCTCGGGCGATGTGGAGTTCAACGCCTCCTCGACCATGTCGCAGATCTCGGTGATCTGGAGGCGTTCGGTCTTTGCCGTTCGCATCAGCGCGATCACCTCAGGGGCGGACGCCAAAGGAGTAAGCCCGAGGATGCTATGGGGGATGTCGAGTCGACGCAACGCCTCCTCAATCGGCGCGAGTTGACGAATCGTTCGGGCGAGCGTTGCCATCGATGAGTATGGAACGCCGCGGTAGTGCAACTCCGCTATCCGCCGTGCTGCGAGTTGAGCCTCGGCAGCCACGGAGTCGGTGGCTAGAAGTTCCGGGGCTTGACCTCCTTGCCGATGAGCCTGGACTCGCCCAAGCAGTTGGTGGTCGGCTACTGGGTTGGCCGCCGCCACTAGTGCTGCAGTGCTGCGATAGTTGGTGGAGAGAGCCACTCTAGTTAGTGTTGGAATCCGGGTAGCGAGGCTGGTCATCAGCGCCGGATCGGATCCATTCCATCCATAGATGGACTGATTGGGATCGCCTACCACAGTTAGCCCAGAGAGATCGGTCCCCATCCATTGCTCGATCAGTCGAAGCTGGAGCGGATTGACATCCTGGAACTCGTCGATGTAGACCCAACGGGCTTGTAGCCGGAGTGCCTCTCCGACGCCGTCGTTGCGCGCAACTAGCTCGGTGGCGATCCTCAAAACATCAGTGAGGTCCATCAGCCGCTGTCGTGATTTTGCGCGCTCCAGCGTCGAGCACACCGAGATGAGTTCGTGTGGGTTTGGTATCGAGACTAGGTCTGGGTTCTCTTGAAGACTGGTCAGATCATGGCCACGGGCTCGCAGACGCTCGATCTCGGCGAACACTACCCGTCTGCGAGCCTCCGAGAGTTTGAATCCGAGATCGCCAAGGAGACCATTTGAGTCGCCGATGAGACGAGGAACTGGTCGACCAAGCATGGCGGAGCCTTCGCGCACGAGTCCGAGTGCGAGTGAGTGAAAGGTTCCACACTGTGGAGGTGGGCCATCAAGCAGTCGGTATAGGCGGCGCGAGACCTCCCAGGCGGCGGCGCGAGTGAAGCTGATCGCAACCGATTGGGTGCCTCGAGTGGTTTGCGTCGCGATCTGGTAGGCGATTCGGTGGGTCAGAACACGAGTCTTGCCAGACCCTGCTGCCGCCACTATTAGAAGTGGTGCTTTGGCGATCACCGCCTCTCGTTGTTGGCTACTTAGGCCCTCAAGCAGGAGGTCGGCGTTAGCCATTGGCTAGTGGGATTTCGCCGGGGCCGCGCAACAGAACCAAGGTTCGCTCATGACGACCGGACTTGGGGCTACGACGCTGGGGTAACGAGAGTCTGGAACTGGCAACCCATTGGCTTCGTAGACGGCAGCTGCGATGTCGGCAAAAGTCGTGCCAAAGCTCTCATCACCTGCATCGGAGGCGATTCGATAGAGGCGGTCGCGTAGCACCGGTAGCCGATCATCTCGGTAACTCACGGTGTAGCCCATTACCTCGGCATCATATGGCCCAAAGTCGCGATCATTGATGGAGAGCAGAGAGTTCGTGGGTGTTAGGAGTTCGATCGAGTATTGGATCGGTTCTACCACCTCGATTGCGTCGGAGTCGATGATGAACTCGACGATGTCTACGAGATCGTGCAGCGTACTCCATGGAGTGAATGGGACAAATGTCGGATGCATGCCGATGCCATTGGCGTAGAGCAGGTCACGAGCAAGGGTCACGTCGCCGGCGACGTGACCCTTGTCGAGATGAGAGAGGACGTCATCGTTTAGGCTCTCGACCGCTGAGATGATGAAGTTAACGTGGCTAGCGGCCAACTCTGGAATCAGGTCTCGATGTCGGAGAATCTCTGAGATTTTGGTGGTAATATCAAAGGTCACCCAGCGTGCCTTCTCCGCTAGCGTCTTGATTATCTTGAGCGAGTGCTTGGGCGCATTTAGGAAGTCAGGATCACCAAAGCTGAGGTGGCTGGCGCCGGCCTCGATCTGTGCGAGACCATCCGCGATCACCGATTCAGCGTCGTTGATAGCGATTCTGCCGTTCCAGACGGCGGCAACAGGGCAGTGAAGGCAGCGGTGACGACAACCAATAGAGGTCTCCAAGTAGCCGGTGACGTGATCGACCGCATTGATTTTGACGCTTCGGTAGCTTTCAAGTGGCATGAGTGCCGAACGATTCACACGATAGGCTCGGCGGCTGGTGGCGCTTCTTGTTCCCGGTTGGCCGATGGCCGAAGCCGGCTGTAGGAGAGTAGCTATGTCGGTGGCGCTCGCGCGATCGAGCCAAACTGCCGGTGGCGGAGTTCGGAGCGACTCCTTAAGGACGTTGGCGTAGAGTCCGACGACTATGAGTTGACGCTCACGCTCATCGTGCTCAAGCGATGCGAGTAGATCGCGGGCTACCAACGCACCGGTCAGCATCGGCGCCGTTAGTATCACCTGGTCAGCGTGGTTGAGGACATCTAGCGCTTGACTGAAAGGAACCTTAGACATGTCGAGCACCTGAAGGGATCCATCGCCGAGCTCGGCGGCGAGCTCAGCCGCAAGCTGTGGCTGATGGCCGAGTTCGTAAGTTGAGATAAAGAGTGCAGACATGTCTGCCAGTCTACTAGCCACCCTCGATCACGATGGTGAGAAGGGCGCTTGCACGCTGCAAGGCACGCAGTGTACCAGCTTGACCAGGTGCTTCGGCGAAGATGAACCCGAGGTAGCGATCGGTAAGCGGTGGTGGGTATACCATGGTTCCCGTGCTCACGGTTATCTCGACTCCGGTGACCCCTGGGACCGAACGGGCCTGATCTAGGCCGTTGACTTCGCGAAGGATACCCCTAGCGGGAGTTGGAATCATATAGATCCCAACTGCTCGGTTTCTCTGCTTGATCTCGCCTCTGTCCCCGAGGGCACGGGCCAAGATAAGGTCTTCCAGACGTTGACCGTCACCGAACTTGATCGCCGCTGAGCAACGACCGCCAATGGAGCGGGGAGCGATCTCAAGGATGACCGCTCGTCCCTCAGATAGTCGCAGTTCGGCATGAACAGGTGTGTTGGTAAGACCAAGGGCTCTAGCGCCACGCTCGACAGCATTGATAAGCTCTCGTCGTGCCTTGGCGGAGACCTTGGCTGGCCCTAGATAGGTCGACTCCCAGAAGTAGGGTCCCTCACCTATATCCGGCTTGGCAAAGATCATTAGAACCTCGAGTTGATCGCCGTTCAGGATCCCCTCGACAGCGAACTCGGGACCCTCAACGTAGCTCTCTAGCAGCAGGGGAGCAGATGGTTCCTGGATCTCTCGAAGTGGATCAATATCGTCGATCAAGTTGGCAGCATTCACCCGAATGACGCCGCGAGAAGCGGTCTGGCGAGTCGGCTTTACAATGAAGCTCCCCCCAAAATTGGCGACGAGTGCATCAATCTCCGTGGCCTTCAGGTTATTGAGATCGTGCAGCGTTGTGACTAGGAACTTCGGTTGGCCGAGTTCAGCCCTCATCAGCGTGGTTCGTAAAGCCACCTTGTCGACCGAGCGCTCGACAGCCTCGGCTTTACCGATAGTAAGCCCGAGCTGATCGCTCAAGCTGGCCGCAAGCCGGGTGGAGACCTCGTCAACGCCGATGATCAACGTTGCGCCGAGACCAAAGAGGTAATCAATGAGCCGCTGGATCTCGTCATCCGGCGGCATCATGCTGCTGACATGTACCGTCTGGTCCCCGAGGGGCAGTTGAGCATTGGTTAGCAGGGTGAGTTGCTGGGCTGCTCGCGCTCCCGCCTGCAAAAAGGCATCTGCGCGATAGCTTTCAGCTGGCACGACGAGGACGATATGTTGCATGTGTCTAGAATGGTACTACGTACGGTGACGTTTGCGGCAAACTGATGTGGCTATTCGTCTTGGCATCAACAACGATGCCAAAGGGAGGCCGCTTGGTTGTTAGGAGTTCACTTCAACGAAGTGAGGAATGAGAGTTATGAGCGATTTTCGTGTAACCGATGTGGCGGTAGAGGTAGTCCTTGAGGCGTTGGCTGACGAAGGTCAGACCGATGCGCTGGCGCTTTGGATCGAGGTTGCTGGGAACGATGGAGCCTCCTTCATGTATGACGTCTATTTCCAGGAGCTTGCACAAGCCGATCCCGATGATCTGCATCTTCACTTTGGCGAGTTGAATGTAGTAATTCCCAAGACCTCGATTGCTCAACTCAACGGTGCGACACTCGAGGTTGGTGGCGATGGAGAGCTCGCGATCACCAACCCAAATACACCGACGCCTGAGGCCTCCGATCTGCCTGACCTTGGGCCAGAGGCGCTTGCAAATGATCTCGCCTTACGAGTCAACGCCATTCTGGAGGAGCAAGTGAACCCAGCCATCGCAGCACATGGTGGCTATGCAGAGCTGGTGGGGGTAGTTGATGCCCGCGCTTACGTGCTTATGGGCGGGGGTTGCCAGGGTTGCGGATTGGCGGCGATGACTCTTTCGCAGGGCATAGCGACCGCAATTCAAGAGGCTGTGCCTGAGATCGTCGACATAGTCGACGTGACCAACCACGCGGCAGGGAACAATCCGTACTACCAGCCAGCGAAGAAGTAGGGCAGCAGGACAGAGCACGCGTGTCTAATTGGTAGTTCTGGTTTTCCCGCGGTGCTCGACCACAAACCGATCGAGTGGAGGATTGTCTTCGTCGCCGATTTAACGCACATCACAAAGAGGGGCCATTCCGTACTCGTAATACGGAATGGCCCCTTGCTTTGCGTTGGTTGCGCACCGATTCTCACCATTAGAGCGGCTTAACACCAGCCCCAACAGGAGCTATTGTGCTGCGTTGGCTAAGCAATACCGGTTTGACCCAGCTTTAGCTGGACCAAGAACAGGCCGGCGGCAGCAGTCGCTGGTTACGCCTTGACCAGTTCGACCTCGAGATTGATGGTGACCTTATCTCCGACAACGACTCCACCGCCGTCTACTGCAGCATTCCACTCGATGCCAAACTCCTTGCGCGATAGTTCTCCGGTTGCGCTGAATCCTGTGCGCACACCGCCGTAGGGATCGGGCTGGGTACCGTTGAACTCGAGATCGAGTTCGATAGGCTTGGTAATCCCACGGATCGTTAGGTTCCCGACCAGCTTCCAGTCGTCGCCGTTGGGGCGGATAGCCGTAGATACGAAGTCAATCGTCGGGTACTTGTCGGACTCGAAGAAGTCAGCGCTCTTTAGGTGGTTGTCCCGGGCCTCGTCTCGGGTTGTGATCGAAGCCGCTTCGATGGATGCAGACACAGAACTCTTGGTGACGTCCTCGTCGATGGTGATGTTGGCGGTGAACTTCTCGAAGTGGCCGCGGACCTTAGAAACCATGAGGTGTCGAACCGTGAATTCTACGCTCGAGTGAGATGCGTCGAGATTCCAAACCCCTGCTTCTATTCCAAGATCTTTTGCTGACGTGCTTGCCATGTCTTCTTCCTTTCATTGGTCGGTTAAACTAAAGTCAAGTGTAGACGAAATAATTGCGGGTGCAACCAAATATGCAGGAATGTGCTAGTTCAAAGGTAAAAACGGCGACGCTTGGCGCCTTTAGGTCTCTGTTAGGCGCGCATGCGCGCCTGCTGTGGCAGCTCGATCTTGAGCTCAATGCGAGCCATGGCTTGAGTTTTGCTGATTTTGAGGTTTTGTTGCACCTCTATTCGGCCGAAGGAGGAGAGCTTCGCCTCTCCGAACTCGCGGAGCTTGCGTTAGTTTCACGAAGCGCACTTTCGAGACGGATCGACTCTCTGGTGGGCCAAGGGTGGGTATCTCGGCGTAGTTGCCCCACCGATCGCCGTGGCACCTTTGCGGTTCTCACTGAGACCGGCAGAATGAAGGTCGATGAGTCGGTGGTCACCCACGATGCAGTTTTGACCCGCATGCTGAGTAAGCGCCTCGGTGACGAAGATTTGGGCACATTGCAGAAGATGCTTGACGAGGTAGTCGATCGAGAGTGAAGCGTCACCGCGACTGACCTGGCTTAAGTGTTGATGGTGCGGAACCCAGTTCCCTTGCACCCTGGTGACGGCGAGGCTACAGCGCTCGTCTTCAGGGGGGCTGGTGTAAAGCCGTTTTGATCACCAAAGATCCACGGCTACTCTCATCTGCTTCGAATTGGCGATGGGCCGACCTTCAACTATAGGCAGGAGTGGCAGGCGGTCGACAACCCAAATCTGTCGACAACCTAGATCTAGAGTCAGCGCTAGCGTGGTCGCTCAGGTGCGGTAAACGCGTACTTAAACCGCTCGAGATCGCCTCTATCTAGGCCAATTTCGACGAGATAGTCGCCGACCGATCCGTAGTTCTCATCGATAAATTCGAGAGTCGCTAGCGCGGTGGCCGGGGTCGAGCCGATGACACTTTGGGGTAGATCCCTCCAACTGACTGGGTCGAGCTCTGGATCGTTGGAGGCAAGGACACCGCGAAGCGCATGTTCGGTCAGCGCGTAGTCGGCTGCGATCAGGTCGTTGGATACATGGGCCAAGGAGAGGGTTAACATCGCTACGATCCCGGTTCTGTCCTTGCCAGCCGCACAATGAAAAAGCAGAGGCCAGTTGTCTGGATTCACAATGGTTGATATCGCTTCGCGAAGCGAGTGAGGCTGGCTGATCAGGATTGCGCGGTAGACCTTGGCTAGGTAGTCTGGCTGCGCTCGATCGAGATCGGAGCCCAAGGAGACGTCAAGCAGTGGAAGGTGAAGGAGGCGTTGCCCGTCGCTGGTCTCAACGAACCCCTGGTCTTGGCGCTCTTGTTGAGATCGCAGGTCGATGATCGTAGTGAGATGCAGGCTTTGAAAGAGGTCTTCTCTTGATTCGGCGGAGAGCCGAAAGAACGCCTCTGAACGAAAGAGGATGCCGCTTCGAGTGATGCGTCCGTCAGTGGTCGAGTAGCCACCGAGGTCACGAAGGTTGTAGAGGCCGTCCCAGGGGAGGAACTGGGTGGGTAGATCGGTCATGGGTCCCATGCTAGAGGCCGACCCCTCACAATGAGAGGGGTCGGCCCAATTGATCTAACGCTACTTGCAGTCTCAGCGAGCTAAGCCCCGATTACCAGCCAGCGGCGGTAGCTGAGCTATGGAAGCCGTTGCTTAGCGGTGTTGCCGAGCAGCTAGGCGCGCTGGTTGATCCGTTGCCAAAGTAGTAGGTTCCCGCAGTGGTCGTGCTGGTACTGGTAGCGACGTCCTCGACCCCGAAGTAGGTACCTGACGATGACTGTTCCCAGAGGCAGACAAAGGCAGGAGTAGTGGCCGTGCTGGCAGTCGCCGCAACGGTAACGGCGGCGGGTGTGGTCGTTCCCGAAGCTGAAGTAGTCGAAGTCAGCTCCTTGGTATAGGCCGGGTCTAGCTTGACCAGACCGGTGGCATTCACATAGTTTTGCCCATTGGTGTATGCGACCGACTCCGAGGTTAAGAGGTTGCGCAGATCTGTCTCTGCCGCCTTGTTCTGGGCCGAGGTTCGCGCTCCGAGAAAGGTCGGGATCGCGATCGCGGCGAGAATGCCCATGATCAAGATCACAACCATCAACTCGATGAGTGTGAATCCCGAGTCATCACTTCTTGTCAATTTCCGATAGGTCTGAGACATCCTTTTCTCCTTGCTGGCTCTCAAGTTCTCAATGCCGGTTATCCGGCACTCACTTTGCTTCGGCGTCGCAGGTGTGAAAACTTAAGCAAAATCAACGTGGAGAGTGATAAAAATGAGAATGGCTAAAGCCCTGAATGAGGGGAGAGGACGATAACTTAACTCCTCAGCGGTTCTCTCCGAAACCTCTTGTTATGTATCTCGTCGTCGTAGGTCTTGTCTTTGGGTTGATTGGCGGATCGGCGGTGACGGCGTTATCATTTCGGATTCCTGCTGGAATGCCGTTGTTGATAGATCGTTCCAGGTGTCCGGTTTGCTCTCACCCTATTCGAGCACGCGACAACGTGCCAGTATTTGCTTACCTGTGGCTCCGTGGTCGATGCAGGGACTGTTCGACCTCGATCCCCCTGCGCTATCCACTCATTGAGTTGGCCGGCGGCGCCATAGGAGTAGTTGCCGCCCTCTATCCGGTTGACGGTATCGACAAAGTCAGCTGTGGTCTCGCACTCCTGATAGGCCTTACAGCTGCTCTTATCGACCAGAGGACGTTCCGTATCCCAAATCGTTTGACCTATCCCTCGGCGATTCTATTGCTACTTCTCGGGGTAGTGAACGCGTTATCGACCGGCCGGTGGACATCATTTGTCGCTACCGTCAGCCTGGCGATAGCCGTACTCGCCTTCTTTATCGTGATCCGGTTGGTCTCACGTGGTGGTATGGGCTTGGGTGATGCCAAGTTAGCGGCGGTACTGACCCTCGGGTTAGCATCGCTAGGGATATGGAGTGTGGCGTTGGCGATTCTCGCAAGCTTCTTCGCCGGGTCAGTCGTTGGCGTAAGTCTGATGGTTGTGAAGCGGTCTAGCTTGCGTACGCAGATGCCATTTGGTCCTTTTCTTACGTTGGGATTCGTAGTCACTGCCCTGGGTGCTGGAATATATCACTTATAGCGGGGAATATGGTCAACTTTTTACCCGATTACGTCGATAGCCCTTACGGAGTTTAGCGAGGTTTCAAGGATGGAAAAACTCATACTCTTGGAGATTGGAGCATTCTCCATGAAGGCGTGCGAGATCGAGATCGGTCGTCGCTCGCGTCCTCCGCTCTGGCTAGCGCACCGCGTCTTGCCGGACGGTGCTGACCAAGATCAAGAGAAGATAGTAGAGACACTCCGTGGGCTCCTGAAAGATGTTGGGACGCACACGAAGTCCACCCGTCTTGTGGTGACAGACCCGGATCTGGTTGTACGAAGCCTAAACGTTCCAAGTTCGGACAAGAACGAGCTTGAGATGACCTTCGGTTTCGCGATGACCGAGGTATTGCCGTTGCCCCTCGATGAGCTCGTGGTTGACTACGAGACTACCGCTCAGGGTAGATCTGCAAACTCGAATGTTGTGATGGCGGGGGCACCAAAGGCTATCATCTCCAAGTCGATCGACGTTGCTGAGCGGAGTGGTCTTCGGGTTGACTGGGTGGATGTCGGTCCTTTGGCCGCCGCTCGCGCTGTAAGCGAACTCTCGAGAACGCCTGGCGACGGTTACTACTTGGTGGTAGTCGGTGCAACCACTACCACGATCGAGGTGGTGGTTGGTGATCAACCACAGTTGGTGCGTTCGATCAAATTGGGTGGTGAGCTCATCACGCGAGAGATTGCCACCAGCCTTGAGGTCGGTTACGAGGCTGCTGAGGGTCTAAAGAGGGCAATAGCTAGCGTAGGTTCGGAGGCGGGTAACGCTCTAGGCCTTGAGATGCTACACGTTACTGGGTTGGAGACCGCGAACGACATCGTCGCCGAGGGCGTGCACTCGATCGTGCGAGAGGTCGCCTCTTCGATTGACTATTTTGCCATTCAAAGGGGATATACCGACATCGATCGCCTCGTGCTGGTTGGTGGTTCGTCAGCAGTCGACCGACTTGGAGTAGAGCTCGGTGAGAAGCTGCAGCTTAGAGTCGAGCGACCAGGACCGCGTCAGCTCCTAAGGCTAATCGAGGCTGACTCTTTCGTTGAGGAATCTTCGAGCAACTGGGTAGAGATCACCGGTGCGGTGATGCGTGCTCGTACTCAGAGCAAGGATGCCAAATTTGTCAATCTCCTTCCCGCACGTGTTCGAGCACGTCGCTTGCGCCGTCGTCAGCTCATGCTCGCTGGCGTCATGGGAGTGGTCCTGGTCGCTGCAGGAGCGTTCGTGACCGTTCAACGCTATGACCAGCTACGCCAAGTTGACGCAGCGCAGGTGTCGCTCGGGACGCAGCTGAACGTGCTAAGCGGTCAGATGTCGCACTATGCCAAGTATGGTGCCCTCGCCCAGGGCGTCGCCTCGGAACGGTCCACGCTGACCTCGCAGCTCAAGTCCTCCGTCGACTTTCCACAGTTGTTAACTCAGATAGCCGCTGCCACTCCGTCTGACTCGTGGCTCACGAGTCTCAGCATCCAGGCTCCAACTAGCTCGGTAACCGGATCTTCAGGTCTCGGTGTCACCTTCAGCCTTGAGGGCTGTTCGCAGCTCGCCCCTGCTCATTGGCTCAACTCGATGGCCAAACTCGATTTCTTGGCCAATCTATGGGTGTCAACATCTACATTGACGCCCGCGGGCTCTGGCTCCACATCCTCGTGCAGCGTTGGTGTGCCCTCGAGTGAGGTGGTGGAGTCCGGTATGACGACGTATCAAGGTTCGGCCGTCATCTCCAACACCTTTGGACAGTATCGTAGTGCATCTTACCTAAGCCATTTGGGAGTGTCGTGATGAAAATCTCTCGTTCCAGGATTATTGCAGTACTCGCTGGGGTGCTCGTGATCGTCATCGGGGCTGGTTGGTACTTTGGGGTCTATGCGTCGCTCTCCAACCGTATCGCCGCCAAGCAGGCCCAAATTGGCCTGGACCAGACCCAGCTCGCCAACGACCGGGTACAGCTCGCTCAGCTCGTCCACGATAAGCGCAACGCGTCATTGTTAGCAGTTGAGTCCAAGGCTTTGCAGTCGACGTTGCCGGCTAAGTTCTCGCTTGCAACCTTCATTAGCCAAGCAGACGTGGTGGCCAGCGCGGCCGGAGTGCCGCTGCTGCAGATCACTCCGACTCAGCCAGGTTCGGTGGCGACGACTACAGGAGGTTCGGGGGCTGTTCCTGGGGTAAGTTCGATTTCGTTTACTGCTCAAGCCACTGGGACCTTTGTTGGTCTGATGCACTTCCTGCATGGTCTAGATCATCTCACCGAGTTGGTTAACCTGCAGACGATGCAGCTCTCTGCACTCTCAGGGGGCGGGGCAAACCCGAAGATCAACCTGTCGTTTACCGGATCGGTATACTACCGCAGTTAGGAGAGGCCAAGATGACCAGTATGGAGATCCGTTCGCTTCTTGAGGAGTCCGAGCCGCCGGAGTTGGAGGAGGGTGGACGGGTTCGCCATCGTTCACGCCAGCTGCTCCTTGTGGCTTTGGCGCTCGTCGTGCTCGTCGTTGGCCTTGTTGGCTACTTTGTCCTTGCTAGTCATCCAGCCCCAGTTGGTGCAACCACTACCACCAGTGCCACAGGGACGAAGGTGGCTCCTTCGACTCCGGGCCAGGCTTCAGCGCCGATCGGGAGCCGCTCCTCCACTGGAGTGCCGGTACCGACCAGTCAGTACTTTAGTGTCAAGAACCCATTCGTGCCAAAGATCTCTCAATCCGGATCGTCCTCATCGGTTGCTACTACCAATGGCTGAACTCGTCTGAGCGGAGAACCTGCGGCTGCTAATCTCTAGCCATGCTTAGGTACCTAACGGCCGGTGAATCCCATGGACAATCACTTGTAGTGATTGTGGAGGGTTTGCCCGCCGGTCTCAGTGTCACAACCGAGCAACTAGGGGCTGAGCTGGCCCGTCGAAGGCTGGGATACGGCCGTGGTCCGCGCATGCGCTTTGAGGCCGACGATTTGGTCCTGCTCTCTGGGGTGCGCCATGGTCGTACCCTTGGTTCACCGGTAGCCGTTGAGATCAAGAATTCGGAGTGGGCACGCAAGTGGACTGAGGAGATGTCTCCAGCTCCAGGTCTCCCAACCAAGAAACTTACCAAACCGCGCCCCGGTCATGCTGACCTCGCAGGAATGCTTAAGTATGGCTTTGATGACGCGAGGGACGTTCTTGAACGTGCTTCCGCCCGGGAGACGGCGGCCAGAGTCGTTGCAGGGGCTCTCGCCAAGGCATTAGTCGCCGAGATTGGAATCCAGATCTTGTCGCACGTGGTACAGATAGGTGAGGTCAAGACAGAGAGGACGAGTATTCCGTCCCCTGGAGATCTGGAGCGTATCGATAGCTCCGAGGTCCGTTGCCTTGATGAGCGAGTCGAGCAGCTGATGATTGCTGAGATTAAGTCTGCGGCGAAGGTGGGCGACTCCCTTGGCGGATCAGTGGAGGTTGTTGGGCATGGAGTTCCAGTTGGTTTAGGCAGTCATGTCCACTGGGATCGAAAACTCGATAGTCAGCTAGCGGGGGCGTTGATGTCGATTCAGGCTGTGAAGGCGGTCAGCATCGGTGCAGGGATTGAGGTGGCAAGGCGCCGTGGTTCTGATGCCCATGACGCGATTAAATTTGACTCAGAGAGTGGACAGTACTCTCGCCCAACATGGTTGTCTGGTGGGATCGAGGGGGGGATCTCGAATGGTGCTCCGCTGGTAGCAGAGGTATGGATGAAACCACTAGCTACCTTGAATCGTCCCGTGCTCGAGACTGTCGATACAGCTACGAAGGAGCCGGCGCTCTCCTTCAAGGAGCGTACGGATGTGGTTGCAGTCCCTGCGATGGGTGTAGTCGCTGAGGCCATGGTGGCGCTCGTATTAGCGAACGAGGCGACTCGTAAGTTCGGGGGCGATTCTGTGGCCGAGTTCGTTCGCAATTGGGAGGGGTTTTGCAATCATCTCTCAGCCACACCGTCTGCAGTCTTCGCCGACCAGAGTGAGTCACTCGGGGCTGGCGAGGCTGACGATTGAGCTCATGAACCACTCTAATCGTGCATCTATCGCTGCCCTTTTGGCGGAGGAGGTCGACCGTCGATCGGTATTGCGTTATGAGCTAGATCTCGGTGATACTGCATTTCCGGTTGTTGTTGGGGCTGGCGTTTGGGACCAGCTTGAGACGCTGATTCCGTCCAGTTGGTCGCGGGTGGTTATAGTTACCCAAGCAGCAATCCCAGGGAGCTTTGAGGTACCGTTCGATGCATGCTGGGTTGTCTTGCCATCGGGCGAGTCTGCTAAGCGTCCCCGAGTCGCTGAGGGCTTGGCTGAGAGGCTCGTTAGGCTGGGGGCAGACCGCCAAACTGGGTTGATTGCCGTCGGTGGCGGTGTCGTCACCGATCTCGTTGGATTTGTCGCCTCCACGTACATGCGAGGGATTGAGTACCTAAACGTACCAACGACCCTGCTTGGCATGGTAGATGCAGCCATTGGGGGAAAGACGGCGGTGAACTTGATCGGCGGGAAGAACCTGTTCGGTACCTTTTGGCAGCCAAAGGGCCTGCTGTGTGACCTTGCCCTTCTCGAGACACTTCCTAAGCGTGAGTGGTTGAGTGGTGCTGGCGAGTTGGCCAAGTACAGTTTCCTCACATCGGATCCATTTGCTGAACTCAAGCTGGTAGACCAGATCGTCAAAGCACAACGCCTGAAGGAGTCCTACGTGGCAGGTGACGAGCGTGAGGCGGGTCGTCGTAGCCTGCTCAACTACGGCCATACGCTTGGTCATGGCATCGAGGGAGCCTACCTCGGGAGGGGAATGGAGGGGAGCGTCTCGCATGGTGAGGCGGTCGCTGTTGGTCTCGTCTTTGCTGCTCGTCTAGCTGAACGCTTGGGTCGGATCGATCAAGCTCGTGTTGACCAACACCACCGAGTATTAGCAAGCTATGGGCTCGACTTCAGACTCCCGGGTGAACTGACGGTCGATGAGGTACTCGGTTACATGAGAGCGGATAAGAAGAACCGTGGAGGCATGAGCTTCGTTTTGGATGGATCCAACGGACTTGAACTTGTCCACCACATAGATGAGGCGCTTATCCGGCAAGTGCTTGACGAGTATCCGAGAAGGGGAGGTGTTGGTGGGCGCGCATAAGTCTCAACAGGGGCAGGTTGCCATGCGACCCTCTATCGCGCTGGTGCATGGACCCAACCTCAACCTACTTGGTGAACGCCAGCCGGAGATCTACGGTATGGGCACCCTTGACGACTTGACGCAGCTGGCGAGAGAGGCCGCCGTCGAGCATGGATACGAGCTTGCTAGCCTCCAGACCAATAGCGAGGCCGAACTCATAGAGGCGATACATGGCCTCGACTCCTCTACTGTTGCCCTGATTTTGAATGCCGGAGCCTTCACACACTACTCGTGGGCTATCGCTGATGCGATTGCATCAAAGAACGTACCGACGATAGAGCTTCATATCTCAAACCCGGCTGCCCGCGAGAACTTTCGGACGTTGTCGGTGTTGGCTGCAGTCGTGAGTGGTTCGATCTCTGGCTTTGGCGAGATCGGTTATGTGTTGGCAGTCCAGGCAGCTGCCCTTTTGGATCAGGGTGTGGACAGTCGCCGCGGATGAGGATTGGCTGGGTATCGGTCGTATGTATCCAGATAACCTTCCAGTCCGGATTAGGATGGTGCGAGGGTTCCCCGACTCATGACGAGGCAGATATGGACCCCGGCAGCCCAAGGTTTGTGTCATTGAGGGTTGTTGGCGGTGTCCCAAATGATTGGGATCTACTAAAGGAGAGCTGTGTCGTCGAGACCGCGTAATAGAGCTGACTACACCCTTCAGGATGAGACCCCTAAGAGGCGTAGACGTCGACTGTTGTGGGTGGCGGCGGTGATCGTTGTCGCAGTCATTATCGAATTAGTCATCGTCTATCCAAACAAAATTACCAAGACCCAGCAGCAGGCTGATTTTAAGTCCTTCGTGGTCTCAATGCGTACCGATGTTCTCGGTTGTCAGGTAGCGCTGCAGGACGGCTATCATGCTTTGGCTCGTATCCATGGCGGTGATACTAAACAGTTGAGCACCGCTACTACGATTCTCCAACAGGACGAGGCTTACTGCACCCTGGCTGTCAACTCAGACCTCTACAACTTGGCAACACTCTCGCCACCTAATGACCTGAATAAATTCAACCTAACCCCAGTAGCCCACAATCTCTACGCTTGGGCATACCCGGGAGCGGCGGGGATCTTGGCCGACTCTGAGACCCTTTTGACTCAGCCGAACAATCAGGCTGCGATTCGCAACCTCAGCACGCGCATCCACAACATGGATTTGCTGCTGGGCTCTGTGAACTCTGACCTTAGCAAGGTGTCCGCACAGCTCGGCCTCTCTCCCCAGACCGTGAAGCTGAGCCCGATGACGGCCATGCCCTCCTTTGTTCGAGCACAGCTCTAATAAAGTTCGCGTTCCGAAGTAGGAACGAGTGCTAAGAGGGCACCACGGGGGCCTTGGTGCGACATTGATTGGCGACCGCCGCGAGCACTCCGTTCAAGAACTTTGGTGACTCCTCGGTTGAGAGGAGGTCGGCGAGCCTAATAGCCTCCGAGATGATCACTGATGTCGGGAGATCTGGCTTGAAGCTTAGCTCCCATACCGCTAGCGTCAGAATGGAGCGATCGACAGGGTTGAGGCGCTGAAGGCTCCAATCGTAGAGGTTCTCACTGATCGTCGCCTCTATGATCGCCTGCTGCTGGTCGATCGCTTCGATTCGCTCGGTCACAAACGCCGGATAGGAGCGCGCCTTGTCCCCGAGTGCCTCCATTGGTCGGACCTTGCGTAACAGCGATTCATAGAGAAGGCTGATCACTTGCTCTCGCAGGACTCGTGAATGTTCGATCGCGTCAACGTGTGAGCGGTGCTGGGTCATTGATTTAGGCACGAGTTAGGTAGTCGCCGCTTCTGGTATCTACCTTGATGCGATCTCCCTGATTGACAAAGAGGGGAACCTGTAGGACATGTCCAGTCTCCAGCGTGGCCGGCTTTCGGGCTCCAGAGACTCTGTCTCCTTGGAGACCAGGTTCCGTGGCGGTGATCGTGAGTTCTACGGCGGCAGGCAGCTCGACCCCGACGATCGTGCCCTCATAGGTCGAGATTGTCGCAGTCGCATTCTCGATCAGGAAGTTCTTGGCTGTCCCGAGAGCTGATTCGGGAACGTTTAGCTGCTCGTAGGTTTGCGAATCCATGAAGATGTAGTCGATGCCGTCGTTGTAGAGATACTGCATCTCTCGTTTTTCGATGATCGCTTGCTCGATCTTCTCATCCGCACGATAGGTCCGGTCGATCACGGCCCCGGTACGCAGGTTTTTAAGCTTGGTGCGCACAAAAGCACCGCCCTTGCCTGGCTTGACATGTTGGAATTCAACGACGGTAAAAAGCCCATCGGAGATCTCAAGGGTCATTCCATTCTTAAGATCGTTGGTAGTGGTTGAGACCGACATAGATTACTCCTCATTTTGGCTGGCTGCGAATGTTAGGTCTGGGGTGAGAGCGACCGTCCCCTCATTCTAGTTGCCGGGCTGCGGATTCAGCCGAAGGACACTCCCTCGCCCGACGAGTTGGTGAGCGATATCGGTGTCGCGGCCGTAGTCAGGTAGAGATCTTCGAGTCGGATCCCAAAGTCGTGCGCATAGTAGAGGCCGGGTTCAACAGTAATGCACATGTCGGGCTCGACGGCGACGTCGATAGCCGATGCAGTGAATGGATACTCGTGGATCTCGAGCCCCACACCGTGTCCCACGCCATGTAGGAGGTACTCCTCAACTTTGTGGGCCCGGAGATAGTCACGAGTGGCCCGCTCGACGGCATGAACGGTGTTGCCTGGTCGGAGCTGTGCCACACCTGCAGCCTTTGCCGCCGTCACTATCTCGTAGGTCCGTTGATAGTTAGTCGGAGGTTCTCCGAAGTAGAACGATCTTGTCGAGTCCGAACAGTAGCCGTCAACCATGGCGCCAAAGTCGATGACCATCGGCGTAGGGGCGACGATGCGTTGCCGAGTTGGCTGGGCGTGTGGAAGCGAGGTGCGCGATCCGGAGGCGATGATGGTTGGGAACGATACGCCTTCTGCACCACACTCGCGTACGTAATACTCGAACCAACCGGCAAGCTCAAGCTCCGTCGGTGAGTCCTTTAGGTGGCTGAGAGTCTGTGTGATAGCTCGATCGGCCACCGTGGAGGCTTTGGTAATAGCAGCGATCTCGGCAGCATCCTTGTGGGCTCGCATGTCAGCTAACGATGCGGACACGTCCACCAGCGGTTTGCCAGACTCTTTAAGCTGCAAGTAGTTGGTGAGGTTGAGAGAACTCATGTCCACAGCGATCACCATCTGTTTTCGATGTGTTGTTATTATGCCGTCTGGACCCAGGATAGGTCTAGTGTCGATTGATATATCGATACCGTGCTCCTTGGCTTGAAAAGCTGCCTGTTCAAGGTAGCGCCCATCTGTACACAGATAGGGTGATTCACCTGGATGCCTGCTCACGAGGAGAGAACCGTTGGATCCACGGAAGCCAGTGAGGTAGTGGATGAGCTGTAAATGGTCACTGAACAGGAGATCTGCCTGGACAGTCTCAAGGAGGTTCCGGAGGCGGACAAGACGGGCAGCACCGCTGGATGTCAGGGTGTCCTCTGAGGACTGACTGTGAATTGACAGAGAATTAGAGGTTTGCGTATGCAAATAATTCCTTGGCTTCGTCATCTGGCGTCTCCCTGTGTGCTAGATTGATTCATATTGGTAGAGACTCTACTGTGTGCTGAGGGTGTTCCAAGGGTGTCCTCGTGGAGTGTTGAGTGTGTTGCAGGGGCTGTGTGTGTGGATTCGCGAAGAGGATGAGGTTTAGATGAGAACCTTGCCGTTGTCTGAGGGCAATTGGGACTGGACAAAGACCGTCAAGGGTTACGTTGGCCTTACCAAGCCGCGAATTATCGAGCTATTGCTTATCACCACGGTTCCAGCTATGGTCGTGGCTAAACATGGATTGCCATCGCTCTGGTCGATCGTTATCACCGTCGCAGGTGGTACGTTGGCAGCAGGCGGTGCTAACGCTGTCAACATGTGGTATGACCGCGACATAGACGCGCTCATGAAGCGCACAAAGAACCGGCCGCTTGTGACCGGAGCCGTATCTCCCACTGGTGCGCTTATTTTCGCTATCGCCTTGGAGGCGGTTGCTTTTGCAATGCTCTCGTTTGGAGACAACGTACTATCGGCCTCGCTGGCCCTCTTGGCAGCGCTGTTCTACGTCTTCATCTACACGATGTGGTTGAAGCGCTCAACTTCGCAGAATATAGTCATCGGTGGTGCTGCGGGCGCTGTCCCTGTGCTCGTTGGCTGGGCGGCGGTCACCGATTCGCTTTCGTTGGCGGCTTGGCTCATGTTTCTTGTCATCTTTATTTGGACTCCGCCACATTTTTGGGGACTAGCGTTCCGGTACTCTGATGACTACAGCGCCGCTGGAGTTCCTATGCTTCCTTCAGTCGCGACCAGAAAGCGCTCCGCTCGAGACATTCTGATCTACACGTTTGTGTTAGCGATTACTACCGGCGCACTTGGGTTTGCCGCTCACCTTGGTTGGGTGTATGCAGTTGCAGCTGTCGCCTTAAATGCTGGGTTTATCGGTTACGCGCTCAAGCTGTATCGAGATCTGACCCCCAAGGTTGCTATGCGCCTGTTCTCCTACTCGATAACTTATCTATCACTGCTATTTATCGGGATGGCCGTCGATGTCGCGGTGCGAGGTCACTGATGGCCGTCCATGAGCCGCTCGATCGAAGGCGGATATCCCGCTTCGGGCCCAGGGTGTGGATTTTTCTGCTGCTGGTTTCGGTTATTGTTGTGGTGGCGTATGCGGTCTATGCAGCCTCACTGTCTGATACCACCTCCACGACCGCGTCTGCGTCGCTTGGGTCGCTCTCCCAGGTTCAGTCTGGAAAGTCACCGTTGGTTGGCAAACCGGTGCCGAACTTCTCGTTGCCAGAGCTTACTCAGAATGCGAAGCCGTCCTCAGGCTCGGTCTCCCCGTCGGAGTTTGTGGGCCATCCGCTGGTGATCAACTTCTTCGCCTCCTGGTGCACAGCGTGTCAGGCGGAGACCCCGATGTTGGCCTCTGTCGCTCAAGGTCTTGGGCATAAGGTCGATTTCCTGGGCATCGATGAGAACGATACTGAAACCACCAAGGCTCTGGCGTTCATCGCGAAAAACCATGTCGACTATCCAGTGGTCACCGATCACGCCTCTCTTCAGGGCAAGTATCTCCTTATTGGGTTACCGACGACGGTCTTTGTCGCATCTAGTGGGAAGGTTGTCGGTGTGGTTCAGGGTCAGATGAGCAAGAGTGTGCTGGAGCATTGGATATCTCGGATTGATTGAGTCAAGTTTCCGGTGAGTGATTGCCGGAACCGGCTAGTGGATCGATGAGATTGCTAGCCGCAACCCCGAAGGGGGGTGCCAGGTTGGATATGGGAAATTTGGGATTAAGAAAGGGGGTGAAGGTTGAATAAGGGCGCAAGAATAACTATTGTTCTTGTCTCCGCCGCAGTCGCTGTTGGATTGATTTTGTTTGGTATCTTCGGGTATCTGCGAACCTATCCGCCAACGGTTGTGTTTACGCCTTCTCCTACGCAACCACATACGGTTGACGTGACGTTACAGGTTGATGGAGCAGTTGGAACAGGACCTCACCCGGCATGGGTGGGCTGGTACGCTAAGGACGCACAGGGTAAGTGGGTTCGCACGACGTTGTACCAGGTTCCTGAGAAGACCTATGTGCATGTGACTGTCTTGGAGTATGATAGCGGCGGTCCGCTGCGTAACCCATACTGGGGCAAGATCACGGGCACGGTCGGCAATAATGCTGTACTGAATGGAAAGGCCGTTAGCCTCCTGAATGCGGCAGCCGGCAACGGCATTGCGCACACCATGGTTGCTCCTGCGTTAAATCTTTCGGTACCTATGTGGGGTCTGTCAGGCACAGAAAAGACATTCTGCCAGTCAGGTCCTTGCACTATTAATAATGCCCATAACACCGAGAGCTTTACCTTCTACACAGGTAACCATCCACACAACTATCGCTGGCAGTGCTTCGTGCCCTGCGGCGCTGGTTTCTTGAATGGTAACGGCGGTGCTATGGCATCGACTGGCTACATGGCTGGGTTCTGGAAGGTGGTGGCCTGATGGCGATGACCGAAGAGGAGATGAACGAGCGTAGGGAATACGCGAAAAAGGCGGGTTGGAAGATCTTTGCCATATGGCTAGTTCTTTCGATCATCGCCGTCGCGTTGATTCTCTACGTCTGGGGACCACATATGCCGCCAGGCGATATGACTACCTCAGCCGCGAGCCAGCAGTTCGACTTCAAGGTGCTCACCGCCATGGTGGCGCCGGTGTTGTTGATGGTCTGGGTCTATGGTGGCTGGTCGTTGATCAACTTCCATGCGACCAAGACCGATCGCGGAGACGGTATCCCGTTGCGAGGAAATCGCAAGGTACAGGGCATCTGGTATGTTGGCTCCGCCGTACTGGTCCTCTTCTTGGCCGGTTTCGGTACCTATGAGTTGATCAATGGCAATGGCGTTGGTACCGGTGAAGGGCCGTCGCCGATTTGGAAGCCAACTGCGAAGCACATGTTGGTCGTGCAGGTTATCGCCCAGCAGTGGCGCTTTACCTATCGGTGGCCGCAGTTTGGCGGTATGGAGACGACCTCGATCAACCTTCCAGCCAATACCACGGTTCAGTTCGATGTGACCTCTCTGGATGTAATCCATGACTTCTGGGCCTACCAGCTTGGAGTCAAGGCGGATGCCAACCCAGACGTCAATAACGTGGCTTACACCACGACGTCGAATCAGCTGGGACGGTTTACCGTTCGCTGCGATGAGCTATGCGGGATCTGGCATGGTGCCATGTATAACTACGGCCACGTCGTCTCGAAGTCGGCCTTTTATAGCTGGGCCTCGAACATGGAGGCGAAGAATGCCTCGGTAACGAAGCTGCTCCCGCCGTTTGCCACTACTTACACCCCGTCGTACTCCGGTGCTGGCGGTGGTTACTATCCGTCGTATGACCCAAACGGTCATGCGGTGACGTACTAGAAGGAGCTTGTAAATGGCAATTGACATGACGCCAGCCGCCGGGGTCGGTGCTCCTACCGATCTCGAGGCTCGGGGCCTCAAAGCCGCCAAGCCGTGGTTTACGGGTAACCTGCTGACTGCTCTCATTGGTGGAGCAATCGGCTATGCCTTTGGCCATTGGCTCGGGAACGCCATCGCTTCGAACTATTCGATCGTAGCCAGTGGTGCCCAAAACGAGGTGGCTATCTACCTCTCGTTGATCATCGGTTGCGTCGGCTGGTTCGCGGGGCTTGGTACCTTCAACTATCCGATTCAGAAGCTGCTAGGGCTCGAGCCTATCGATCCTCCGAAGAGCGAGAAGCGGACGTTCTGGGAGCATTTCAGCTACTCGACAGATCACAAGGTTGTGGGAGTTCAGTACCTTTTTGGTATGCTGCTCTACTTCCTCGTTGCAGGACTGTTAGCGCTTGGTATTCGTACCGAGCTGCTCTCTCCGGTGAACCACATTTGGGCGCCGGATACCTACATCGAGATAGTGGGCGAACATGGCACCATGATGATGATGATGATGACATCTGTCGTCATGGGACCATTCGGTAACTACCTGATCCCACTCATGATTGGGTCGAAGAAGATGGCCTTCCCTCGGCTCGAGGCTGCCTCGTTCTGGTTTACGGTACCGTCCTTCTTGATCCTTCTGTCTGCTCTGTGGCAGGGTGGTTTCCAGTCTGGTTGGACCGGTTATGCCCCGCTGTCGATTCAAGGGGGCCCGGGTCAAAGCGACTATGATGTCGCCTTTGCACTGATGGCCTTTTCGATGATTTGTGCCTCCATCAACATGGTGGCCACGATCATCAACTATCGTGCGCCCGGACTGCGCTGGTCTAGGATGCCGATCTTTGCATGGGGGATGATTACGGTCGCCTTCACCATGCTGTTGTCGGTACCAGTGCTAATAGATGGACTCTATGTAATGAGCCTCGACAGAGGCGTGCGCACAGCGATGCTCTATGCAGGGCATGGCGGTAGCTCGTTCCTGTGGGAGAACCTGTTCTGGTTCTTTGGCCATCCAGAGGTCTACCTACTAGCGTTGCCTGGATTCGCACTCACCGTTGAGTTGTTGCCGGTCTTTGCTCGTAAACCTGTGTTTGCGCTAAAGACCTCCACTGCTGGACTCATTGGTGTGGCGGTATTGAGCTTCTTTGTGTGGCAACATCACCTGTTCATGTCCGGTATGAATCCGGATATGCGACCGTTGTTCATGTTGACCACCGAGCTGATCTCTATCCCGACCGGTTTCCTATACCTTGTGGCTATGGGTACGGTTTGGAGAGGTAAGATCCGCTTCGAGGTCCCGATGCTCTTCTTGCTGGCGGTGTTCTGGAACTTCCTCTGGGGTGGCGTCACTGGCGTCTACAACTCAGACGTTCCTGTGGATGCCCTGGTGCACGGAAGCTTCTTCGTTATGGCGCACTTCCACTTTACGATTATGGGGCAGCTGATCTTTGCGGTCTTTGCCGGGGTGTACTACTACACGCCGTTGATCTTCGGTATTAGGTTGAACGACAAGCTCGGGAAGATCAGTTTCTGGATCATCTTCGTGGCCTTCAACTCGACCTTCCTGCCGTTGTTCATGATTGGACTGCTTGGACAGCCTCGACGTGTGTTTGAGTACGCAGTGCGTCTACAGCACCTAAACCAATGGGTCTCTGTATCTTCATACGTGCTCGGCTTCGGTATTTTGCTGTACGTGATCAACCTGGTGTGGTCGCTGGCCGTGACCAGGACACCTGCTGGGCCGAATCCTTGGGAGTCGCGTGGGTTGGAGTGGCAGGTTGGCTACCCAGTACCACGTGACAACTTCGAGAAGATTCCGGTCGTGCATCGTGATCCGTACGGTTATGGCACCGGTGATGATACTCCGGTGGCAGACTTGAATCCGGTCGGTGATAAGGCCGCTGTAGTGACTGGGGGTGATGCATAGTGGCTACTGATGTTCAGTCAGCAGACGCGCAGCCAGTAATTGATGAGGAGCAGTACTACCACGATGCCCAGCTTGGGGCGTTGTGGACGGCTTCTCGTACGTTGATTCCGGTCGTTGCAGCTGCCTTCGGTGGTATCTATTTCGCATACTTCTATTTGAGGTCCCTGAACTCGAATGGGCTTTGGGATCCTCATGGGCAGACGGCATCGAAGATTATTGGGCTATCCATCCTGCTGTTGGTGGTTGCTGGGACGGCGATGCAACTGATGGCATCGAGGAGATTGCGCCGTGGTTTCAGTACTGACTTCATCGTCGGTACTGCGGCCAACGTGTTGTTCCTCGTGATCGCGACTGGCCTACAGATTTGGGAGCTCACCCGGCTTCCATTTCCCCCAGCTGCCAGTGGCTATGCTGGTGTGTTCATCGCCTTCGCGCCGGTCAATGCACTCTGTATAGGTCTTAGTGCCTATTGGGTGTTTACGTTGATGATGCGGGCTATTCGAAGCTATAGCTTCTATCGTGCAGACGGTGGTATCGGGGTCTCGGCCCATCGTGCCGCCGAGAACTTCAGGGCTAACCTCGACGGTTTTGGCGCTTATGGCATATTCTTTATGCTGCTGTCGATTCTGTCTTGGTACCTGTTCTATGTGCTGCACTAACTGGGAGTAGTAGTTCGAAGTTAGTTGGTCGTGCGATTGAGGAACCGGAGTTAAGAGTAGTGAATACGAGAGCGAGCAGGAAGGTGGTCGGTAGATGTTTTCATTTGTGATCGTTAGCCTCCTCTCGCTCTCGTGTCTTCTAAAGGGTGGACTCATCATCCGTCAAGCTGGTGGTATTCGTGGAATCAAGGGTCGCCTTGGTCTGAGTATCGTCGCCTTGGGCGTCTTGATGGATCCCTTTGCGGTCGACTACGCTGCTCGTTCGCTCTGGTTCCATTCGCTCTTGCTGGTGGTTGCATCGCTCTGGCTCATCCTGGTCGTACTCTCTAAGGAGGTAATACGGGGTGTCGATCTCATCAAGGATCGTGGTCGATTCGCCGTGTTGGGACTTCAGTGGGTATGGGGCCTCGTGGTGTTGCAGGATATTCTGCTTTGGGTTGGTTTCCAGGTAGGTTTCGAACGCCTCGCTCTCCGTGAACCGATTGTGTTGGCCCTTCTCACCTACGTCGAGGCTGCAGTCTCTGGAGTAGTGGTCTATCTACTCTCTGGAGACGGGCGTCCTAGGGTAACCCATGTGAGACAGGTGATCATCGCCTGGTCCTCTGCAATGGTTGTTATGTCCCTAGGGGTTTCGCTCGGGTTGTCGGGTCCGTGGTTTGGGTTCTTAGCCGGTTCGGCCGCCGCGCTTCATCAGATGACCGAACAGCAGATTGCAGCCGCGATATTCGTCATTCTGGGGGGTGCTCCTTGGTTCGTGATCGGTACACAAAAGATGCGACTATGGTTGGAGGCTGAGGAGCGTGAGCCGGTTGGAGGTTTTATCGCTCCCGTACAGCGCTTTGGGCGTTCTGTTAAGGTCAACCAGGTGAGACGGGGGCGGTCTTGAAGGGAGGTGAATGATGTTCGGAAGTGTAACTGGTTATACGGCTGGCGCTGATATGACTTTTGCTATCCCGCTAGGTATCTTTGCTTTGTCGGTGCTCTATGGGTTTTTCGCAAGAAAGAAGCTGACCAGGCGCCGTTAGGCTTAGCTGATCTGTAAGGAGGGCTCCGGGATCACCCCGGGGCCCTCTGCTGTTTTCCTGGCTGGAAATATGGCTCTATTGACATTCATGTGGATAAACTCGCCCTTTCATAGGGTAACTTTAAGTCAATCGGTCCACAAGCTAGCATCACCAGGGCCAGGGTAGCCTTGGCGGAGTGAAACCCATACGAGCGGGCAATGATGGAGCGAACTTTGGTGTTGAGTCCCTCGACCCTCCCATTGGATACCCCAAGTCTGATGGAGGCAAGTATCCCGTCTCGATGAGTTCGGATGGTCTTTGAGAGTCGGATGAAACTCGATAGTCGTGAGCGTGAGGCTCGCTTGCACCAGTGATCGAGCATCTCATTCACCTCGTCGATTTCGAGGTCTCCAGCAAAGATCGCCCGTAGGGACTCCTTCATCTCATAAGCCCGCCATAGGGCTCCCCCTCGTTGTTTGACAGCTAAGAGGGCTAGTCCTTGACGCTTGGTTAGGGTTCCTGGATTCTTCAACAGTGCCCACCGTGCCCCGGCGAACTTACGGGCAAAGGTAGGAGAGGGAAGCTTTCTCATCTCCCGCCAGAGATCCTTGCGTACCTCCTCTAGGGCCTCGGTTCCCAAGTAGGGTCGAACCAGAGCGCCCTGCCAACGTTTCCGCTGGTGGGTTTCTCTGGTCCGCCCTCCGAACCGGACTTGCGACTTCCACCGCATCCGGCTCTCCCCGAACCCATGCCATCTGGCTAAGATGCCTTCTCCTCTATCCCCGCCCACGGTGAAGGGATTGCCGCACCACGATAGCGGTAACGGGTCACTTGGACTGACCTGCAGTCAAAGAGTACTTCACCGTCTTGCTCGGGCATCCAGGCGTTGGCCAGGTAATGCCGTCGCAACCACCCCCAGTTCGCACGGCGATATTTCCGCCGTAGCCAGTGCACTACCCTTAGCCAGGTGTACTGGTGTAGGTAGGCGAAGCTATCTTTGGATACGCCATGTCGGAAGTAGTTTGTCCAGCCCCTCAGAACG
>NZ_JXUW01000030.1 GCF_000949255.1 Ferrimicrobium acidiphilum DSM 19497
TTCGACAATAACTTGAGTGAGCGTGACGTTCGTATGCTCAAGTTACAGAACAAGATCTCAGGTGGTTGGCGATCCGAGGAAGGGGCTCAAGCTTGGGTTCGAGTACGCTCTTACCTCTCCACTGCGAGAAAGCAGGGCCACAACGCAACGGAGGTCCTAACCCAGCTCTTTGGGGGACACTGTTGGATGCCGACGCTTCCCGGTCCGTGAACGTCTACGAGAGCGATGCCTGATAGTCGCGCACCGTGGCAACTAGGCATGCCCCGATCTGCAAGGTGGCCTGGGCGACCACTTCGAGGGCCCTATTGCGTCGATCGAATGAGATCTTCGGCCCGAAGCGTTCAGAATGTAGCGCGGATGCGAGCTCCGTACAAAAGACGAGGACGTTAAAACCCATCCTTTTGCGCTCGGGTGCCTCGAGAGGGGTGGTCCCCAGCAAATCATTGGCCAGTTTGGCCCAGATAAGCAGCACCTCAGCGTGGGCTTCGATCATCGAAGGGTGCGAGGTCGATGCCTCCTCCTCGAGCGCCATGACCAAAGTGACCGGACCGTCTGCGAAATAGACGGGTCCTCTCCCGCGCAGCCAGGTCGGTGACTCAGCCAACGCCTCTTCGGGTGGAGGCAGCATCAGGGCGTGGTGAGCACACCGAAGCATAACCGTGCCGCTAGCCTCTGGCCTCTTAGTCTTGCTCATTGCCATCATGGTACCATCACCAGCTGCTAAGTGGTTGAGGGACCTGAATGGTTACTATGCTTCTTAATGATTGGAGAGGCCATATCTCGCCAACGGCAATTTGATATCTGCAAGACAATCACCTTGGGTGGTGGACCATGCAATGCGGCAAGTTCGCTAAAATCGCTATCTCTCGTTACTATGACAAAATTACTTTCACCAGCGAACGACCAAATCTCAGTATCCTTTGCACCTTCGAGTCCTACGAAGCTAACGTGAGAACTTTCCGGAAAATAAGGCTCCAAAATTCCAAGCATGCGACGTGATAGATTTTCATCTAGAAGAAGCTTCAAGCAGTTACCCTCACGCTGCGATGCTCTCGTTCAGCAGCATATGCTAGGCAGGCCAGAATGTCTTCTTGCTCCAGTTCGGGATAGTCTTCAAGGATCTCCTCATGTGCCATACCTGAAGCCAACATGGACAAGACGTCGTAGACCGTAATACGTAGTCCGCGGACGCAGGGCTTCCCGCTCCGCTTCCCGGGTTCTATAGTGATGCGTCCGCAGGTATCGATTTCGATTCCTCATTTCTCTGACTAGAGATATTCCCCAACTACTACTGTATCTGCTTCACTTTCACTATGCGACACTTACCTCCAACTGACGCTACCCTCAGAATTAGCATCGCTTTTTTTCAACAAACCCAGCCTGCAATCAGGGATGTCGCGCCGATTATGTCGATCCCACGGCTCCTAGAAGTGTCGAACCGTCGTTGGGCTAAGATCACCCCAGCCATTTTCAAGCCTTGCCATGATCGCGTCATTGATAGTGGTTGAGGAGTTCCAAGCAAGCTCCGACTCGATCAGCGGTGCAGGCTTATCCTCCTACTCAGTCACGAACCTTGCAGGCTGGCTACCGCTCAGCTAATCCCTCGTAGCTAGGAGGCAAACTTAGCGATGCTTGATTTTCCGAGGCTGTCTCGTCCAATGAAAACTCGGAGCTCCCAGGTGTCTGGCTGAGCCACACGACGCGTGCTTCCTGCCATCAAATCCTCCAACTTCGAACCCCTTGTTGGGTTTTCCGGTGCGTATTAGTCTTGCTAGTTTTAGGAAACATGCTCTGACCTGGTGGGCGCTAAGGGACTCGAACCCCTGACCTGCTGGTTGTAAGCCAGCCGCTCTAACCAACTGAGCTAAGCGCCCGCACTGCTGCTCCAGTCTACCCGTGCAGGGAGGCATCACCGGGCTCGCTCATCAAAGCGTTTAAAATTTGGGAATTACAGGCTGCGACCACTTTACGTCGACCTCGGTCCAAGGTCGGAGCAAGCAGATCATCATTCTGCACGTCGACAACTCCACCAGCTTCGACCAGAATTAAGGCAGCTGCTAAATAGTCCCAGACTGCGAGCCCGTCTGAACAATCGATGAAGGCATCACCACTGCCCTTAGCCAACAATGAGATCTCTAACGCCGCTGACCCGAGGGCGCGCATCTGAGCCCAACCCAAATAATGCCGTGGGTAGCCGTTGACAAAGACGACCGACTTCTTCAACAGGCTAGTTGAGGACGATACGACTTTTCGCCCATTAAAGGCAGCACCCTGGCCACGAATCGCTGTAAACACACCAGCCGAACCCGAAAGTCGAACTACTGCCGCTACTGGCTCACCCCGTTGCAGCAGGCAAATGGCACTAGTCCAATAGGGAATCTCTCGAGCCGCATTCGTCGAGCCATCAATTGGATCCAACACCGCGGTAACCGTTGAACCTTGATCAAGCAAGCCAGACTCCTCGGAGAACACGTTGACTCCGGCATCGACGAGATGTTGAAGACCGGCTTCATCAGCGACCACGTCTCCGAAATGTTGGCCTCGCAGTTCCCCGGTTGCCGACCAGTCCGAGGACTCATTCACTGTTGCGAGACAGGAATCGGTTACCTGTAGCCCAAGGTCTAGCAGTTGTTTATGATTCCACTCCAAGATCCCCATCCTAGCAAAAGTCGACCACCGTCTCCAGTTAGCGCGTTGGATGCACCGAAAAGAAGCTCGACCAATGCGCAACTGCGGGGAAGATCGCCCAAGCGAGTAGGACTCCGATCACAGTAGCGAGCACGATACTAATTAGCCGCCCTTGTCGCCCGATCAAGGAGTGGTAACGGGTGTAGCGTAGATCATAACTTGAGGTACCTACCGCTCTACGGACATAAGCAAGTACATGTAGAGCCATCAACGCAAACCAGGCAACGAAATCATCGCGGTGGATGTTAAGCCATAATGCTGCTGTTGGTGTGTTGGGTTTCGCATAGACCAAGATGATGCCGCTTGCCATCAGAATTACCGTGGTAAGTATTAGAAGTGGTCCAATAACTCTTAGCACTAGTTCAGGCGGGCCCGCATGCTTGAAGTCGGAGGCACCAAGATAATACATCGCAAACCGATAGCTCGCCACGATGATCTTGTACGCCATAATTGGGAGCAAAATCATCCCGAGGACGACGTGGACCGCGATGAGCTGGCCAATGAAGACGATGGTAACCCCTTCAATCGCCAGCCCAATAAAGAGTATCGAACCGAGCAGGGCTAAGAGCCGTGCGACCGCTCGTACCCGGCGCGAAGAGGAAAGCCCCTCTGCAGGCACAGTTTCTGTAAAGACTGTATCAAAAACACGTTGCAGCAACAAAGACCTCTATCTCCTCAGTTGCACCTGAAACTAGTATCACCATTGTACCGAGCACCTCAAACCAGGGGTCCGATCTTCCCCGATCCACACCATTCACACAGGCTGGTTCTCTCAAGGGGGTCTCAGGCTCGATGCGCTAGGAACGATCCCCTAACCACCGTTGTGTACCAACCGCAGATAGGACCCTCCGATAGCGGATACAACCGGCTAGGCACCTGCCGAAATGCCCATCCTGTCGACGAGCTCTCCAACCCCACCCTCATCGTTCGATGCTACTGACTCCTCGACCATTGCGAGAACCGATGCGTGCGCATTCGCTACAGCAAACGGATGGCCGACGATGGCCAGCATGGGAAGATCATTCAGATGGTCTCCGACAGCAACCACATCCTCAAGTTCGATCCCTAACAGCTCTGCCGCAAGACCAACGCCAAAACCCTTGCTGACCCCTTTCGCGACGATCTCGACCCAATCGGTGGAGCCACTGATCAGCTGCACTCCAGAGACTTCGTTGCTGAGGAGTGCAATCAACTCGCTGGCATGGTACTTCCTATGCCGACAGATAACCTTAACTACCGAATCGAGTTCAAACAATCCCTCTAGCTCGCATTCGAGTTGAGCCATTGTTGGCCTCTTCAGAAAATCACGTTGGGGTCGAAATTCGAACGGCGAGGAGGCGGCAAAGAACAATCCGGTGTCGAGCCGTAGAAGATCTTCAATAGTGGTACGTACAAACTCTCGAGACAGTTCCCTAATCCAGAGCAACGACTGACGCTCAAGGTCGTAGCCGACGGCACCGTTATGGCACACCGCGAGGGGCCCAAGCTCAGCCATGTCTGCTACACCAACAACACCTCTTATACCGCGGGCAGTCGCCGGCACAACCACTACCCCGCGAGCACGCGCATTTCGCAACTGGCCCACCACCTTGGGGGCTATGGTCTCGGTTGTGGTAAGAAGAGTTCCATCAAGGTCCGTGAACAGCAAGGACGACTTACTGAGTGACGTCGGCATCTCCCTGAGCGTACCGTGCCTCAGCGCGAATACGGCTGGGCGAAGGCTCTGCAACAATGTTCGATAGTTCCCCACCCACCTTCAGTGCCAACCAAGCCAACGCCGCTTGGGGCGTTGAGACCTGATGGCCAAGCTGAGCCGTCACCCAACTGGGTACTGAGGAATACAGCCATTGCATCACTAATGGATACACCTGACCAACGAACCCTTCGGGACGCAGTCGATCGAGTACCGCGAATGCCTCTCGGGTCGCGTCGTTGACCACAAGCTTGGGCTGTCGCCAGATCCAATGGCTCACCTCCCCATACTGAAGTGGAACCTCATTCATGGCACAACCCATCATCTCTGCGAACCGAGACATCTCGGTCACATATCTATCACAAATCACGACATCAGTCTCCGGATGGAAGCTTCGATAGGCAAAACACACCGACTCAACCATTGCATTGTGAACCCAAGCAAGCAGATAGGGGTCATTAGCGGCAAATGCGTCACCAGTTGTGGACTCCACACCTTCGACGGGTTCATGTAACTTACGAACTGCCGCGATCGCCGTGCGGACCTCATCGATGTCACCGTAGGTGATAGTGTCTATGAAATCAATCGTCTCGCGAAGTCGGCGATCTGGGTGTTCCTGAAAGTGCGAGAACTGCTGGACACCAGAGAGGGCACGTGGCTCAAGCGACTGCACCGCTAGGGCACGAAGCCCTCCGACTAGTCCTGAGAAATCACTATGCAGCCGCCATACTGCCGAATCAGGGCCAAAGAGAGAATCCATATTTTTAGCTTACCAAGCTGGGTCCGTTACCAATAGCCTGGACAGATGACAAAGCTGTGCCGCACAAAAAGGGCCACTCTACGCCGGTATTTTGGCACGACGTCGATGCTAACGGGCGTGGCGATTGCCGGCCTCTTGCTCGCCTCTTGCGGCACTAGCGCCTCTTCAGAGGCGAATCGAGCCTGCATGCTCGTCCATCGGTCGATCAAGCTTTATGATGCTTCGCATATCACTCACGGTTCACGAGCTCGCTCCGACCTGGCGCGAGCAGAATTACTATTGTCACAGGCTGTGGCTCCCGCCAATATTGCCGCGTCCACCGATTCGTACTGGCAGTCGCTTGCCGGGACGCTCGCCGAAACCGGACAACTACCGGAGTCGCGTCTAATCAACTCGTTACGAGCTCAATGCGCCCCTTCCGCTAACAACCAAGGCGAATACATCAAACCATTCAAACCGCAGGGATAGTTAAGATCGGGAAAGGGATGCAGCTGTCGGCATCGAACGGACAGCGACGGATACGGTGCAATCTCTTGGCAGCAGAGCTTTCTAGTCGCCTATCGGCTTAGCTAGGTCATCGACTGCCCCTGACTGGATGACAACATCGTCTGTTGTTAATGGCTCAAGGTGTCACTTTGCGCATCTCCGCTACACAGATCACGTGACCGCCAAACTTGCTAGTGTGTCATCGGATCGAGGAGTTGTAATTACAGCTATAGCGATCATTCTGGCGCTACTCGATATCCGTTTGCCTGCCGCCCTTTAAAAATGAACGCCCTGCGGTTAGGCCATTAGCGGTTAGGCAGGAGGTTCCTGATTCGTTCTCGACTGATGCTGCGACACAATCGCATGATCGACCTCCGCCCCAATCAGAACCATGATGAAGGTTAGATAGAGCCACAGCAATAGTACTGCCACACCTGCGAGCGGCCCATAGGTGGCCGACTCCCCAGCCGAGTGCGTCAGATATAGCGAATAGCCAAGCGATGCCAATATCCAACCTACCGTCGCGATTGTACTCCCCGGGGAGAGTGATCTCCAGTCTCGCCATGACCTCCCCTCAGCAGCTCCGTAGTGAAGTGATAGCAGCAGAATTATAGCCAACAAGGAACCAACGATACGGATGATCCATGTCACGACTACAACTACATCGTGTAGAGAGGTGGGCAGAAGGCCTGCTACGCTCCTCTCTATCGATGTACCAAAAACAAGCAGCGCAACTGCTGTCCCTGCGAGCACTATTGTGACTGCTAACAGTGGAACTGCTCGAAGACGGCGCAGTAAAAACCCGTGCGGCTTAGCCACCGCGAAAGCAACATCTAGAGCCTGTTGCAGCGCAGAGATTGCCTCGATTGACGACCAACCGGCCACGGCCAGCCCTGCCACCACCGCGATCAGATCGGCTCGCCTTGAACCGTTGCTCCTGAGCGCATCAACCAAGATGGTGGCTACCGAGTGTGGGAGCACGACGGCGAGCTCGTGGACCAGCGCTGCCAGCTCCGCTGGAGTAAGCCCGACAAGTCGAGCTAGTCCAACCGCAGCTATCAGCGCAGGGAAGATGGCCAAGAACCCATGAAACGCGAGGCCAGCAGCTGTCAACGTCAGTCGATTACGACCGGTAGTCTTGGCGATTTCCTCGACAACATCTACCGTCGAATCCCCTCCGAGATGTCGCGAAACTACAACCCTAAGCTTAACGACGCTTACCTTCATAGCCACGACGGAGTATAGGGTTAAGACCTAGACTTCGCCAGAGTGAAATCATAAGGATTATCGATACTACGATCGGCACCACTACCCATCCTCCAGTTAGATGACGGACGAGTAGGACCAGAACTCCAACACCCAGCACGCCAACGGCGAGCCAGGGTTGGTCACCAACGAAGAACTCCCAGAGAAACAGGAACGGAGCTGCAATCACACGCATCTAGCTACTACCTTCATCTAGCCGCCGACGCCCGGCGTTTCCCAAGAACGACCAACACAAGCACTGTAAGAGCGAACCATATCACCGTCGGAATAAGAAATACGGTTCCTCCCGGCCAACGAAGACCCAAGCCTTCAGCCATCCAAAACGTACCAAAGCTAGTCAACATAATCCCTACCACCATTTTCAGCTTGTTCTCGGGGACCTCTGTCAGCGCTCGCGATATGACCAGACCACAAGCAGCCACAACCACTACCGCCGCCAGGGCCGCCAGTGAAGCTTGACCGAGCGCATGAGCGCTGCTGCCAAGTGAGATTACGATCACAGCAACCTCCAACCCCTCGAGCAGTACACCCTTGAAGGCAATTAGAAAACCCTGGCGATCAGCCTGCGTTTTTAACAACGCCACCTGGGACTCAAAAATAGCCGCCTCATCGTGGAGGGCTTTGAGCCCAGTGGAACGTAGCACAGCCTTGCGAAGCCACTGTAGACCAAAGATCAAAAGCACCAAACCAACCACGGTGCGCAACACCGCGAGCGGGACATAGTGGACGATCGCAGTTCCTAAGACCGCCACGATCACGACCAGGATAGCGAGAGCGATAACAGCGCCGCGGAGTGCTACCCGCCAACCACGAGTGAAGCCAACTGCCAAAACGATAGTGAGTGCCTCAACAGCCTCAACGGCACTGGCAAAGAAAACGGCGAGAACTAGCGCCCAATCCACGGAGTACCTACCTTACAGAGACGAGCTTCTCAAGAAAGCCAACATCGATGATCCCACTGCCTTCGGCGCCCGATGCAAGTCGCCAACGCGCAAGCTGCCCCGGATCTCCAAGCGATGACGCCACACAGGCAGCTTCGGAGAAGTCCTGATCTTTGCTATAGTCACTCGGGGTGATCAGGGTCGCAATACCAGCTCCCACGCTCGCTAGCAACCCTGCTCGAGTATCCTCGATAGTCACCACTGAGAGTGGATCAACCTGATGCTGTCCAAGGAGCCATCGATAGATAGCTGGATCGGGCTTTTTGACCGGAACCACATCTCCAATACCAAGGAACTGGAAACGGTCCTGCCAGTTATCACCGAGATTCTTTCGAAGCAGCGCATCGAGACCCTCAAAGGTAATGGTCGACGCGATCGAGACTGGAACCTCTCGCGAGGCTAACTCATCGAGCAAGCGTCGCACCCCTATGCGAAGTCCGATACTGCCCTTTTCGACAAGATCGCTGAAGTGTCTAGCCTTCACATCATGAATCCGCTCGACATCTAACTCATCGAGCGACTTAAGTTCCGGATGCTCCGCCCAGTAATGGCGAATCCTCTCCTTGCCGCCCATGACAGCCAGAAGCTCTCCGTAAAGGTCAACATCCCAGGAGACCGGGTATCCGAGCTCCTTAAAGGCTGCATTATAGGCTACGCGATGGCCTTCACGCTCCGTCTCCGCCATCGTTCCATCGACATCAAAGAAAACCGCTCGAAGCACCATCGCTCACCATTCCTTACTTATTCATTCGCGCGAGGGCTAGCGCGACCTCCGCGAGTACTGTGCCGGACGGCGCGGTCGTCGCGACCCTCCTCCGCCTCCACGACTTCCACCATCGCTACCAGGCTCCCCTGTCTGCAACTGATGTTCGATCGAACGAGCCTTGGAGCGATCTCGATCAGAGACCAACGAGATCACCACGCCGGTATTGCCAGCGCGACCGGTACGGCCCGAGCGATGCAGATAATCGGTAAAGTTGTTTGGAAGATCGTAGTGCAACACGAGCGCAACCTCGTCCACATGGATACCACGAGCCGCAACATCAGTTGCAATCAGAACCTGCGTACGCTTAGTCAAAAACTTCCGCAACGCCGCATCGCGCTGACGCTGTGTCAGGCCACCATGAACAGCCGACGCATCCATGCCAAGATCTGCGAGTTCATCGTCAAGACGATCTACCTGATCGCGTGTATTGCAAAAGACGATCGTAGGACCATGGCCAAGTGCGTAGTCGGAGACCAGACCTGCCTTCTCGTATCGACCAGCAGGCACAAAGCGATGCTCAAGTTTGGGTTCATCAGCCTCGATTGTGATAAAGGTCGGATCTGTCAGGTACCGCTGAACCAAAGAGCGGACCGGACCATCGAGGGTAGCTGAGAAAAACGCAGTCTGGCGGCGCGAGGTCAAGGACCCAAGAATCTCCGCCACTACTGGACCAAAGCCCATGTCAGCCATACGGTCAACCTCGTCAAGAACCACGTGGGTCACAGCATCGAGCGAAACCGCACGCCTATCAACGAGGTCCATCAGTCTTCCTGGAGTTGCAACAAGCACATCAACCCCACGCTTGAGCTGCTGAATCTGTTTGCCGTATGGGGTTCCACCATACACCGCCATCACCCAGAAGTCACGAGGGGCCAAGCTAACGAGAGCCTTTTGAACCTGCTGAGCAAGTTCACGTGTCGGGACCAAAATGAGACCCAGTGGACCAGCCGAACGCCCACGCGCACCGCCAAGCAACGTCACCAAGGGGACCCCGAAAGCGAACGTCTTTCCAGAGCCCGTAGGGGCCTGGGCGATCAGATCATGACCAGCGAGTGACGCAGGAATAGCCTGCGCCTGGACCGCCGTAGGCTCGGTGATCCCGATGGCAGCCAATCGCTCTTGAATTTGGGCGTCAACGCCCAAGGTATCGAATATATTCGACAATGAAGTCTCCTCTACAAACACGCGGAACTCCCACGTGCGTAGAAACTCCACATTTTTCATGCCCGTACGGGCAGGTACCTTTCGACAATCGAACAGGCTCTGGCCATCCTAGTGGGTGGTCCGGTTTATTCCGTTCACTAATAACCGAACTCCCAAAAACGAAGCTAGCCCACCAACCAGCGGAACAAGTTCAGCTGAATCGGATCGAAATCGATCAATCGCTCAGGGTGCCACTGCACAGCGAGAAGACCGGAGCGCTCCACAGCCTCCACCACCCCATCCTCAGAGGTGGCGGTGACCACGAGGCCCACTCCGACCTTATCTACCGCCTGATGATGGAGGGAGTTGGCTTGCGTAATCCCCGGCAGCAACCGCGCGAGCTCTGAATCCGGGGAGACGGTGATGGAGTGTGAGTACTCATACTCTTGATCGGTAAGCGAGTGATTACTCTTTCCAACAGTCTCAAGATCCTGTATCAAAGTCCCGCCAAAGAAAACGTTAACCACCTGTATTCCTCTACAGATGGCGAGAACCTTACGCTCCTGCCGAAATGCCTCTTCAAGCAACGCCCGCTCGACCCTATCACGATTGGCCTCAATCCCATAGACCTTCTCAGAGCTTACGGTCTCACCGTACATGGCTGGGTCCACATCGCCACCTCCGGTCAACATCAGCGCATCGACAGAGGAGATGAGATCCTTCACGATAGTCTTCATCTCTAAATCGGGAAGGTCGCCCACCTGACCCGGGAGCATGATACCATAGGAACCCAAGCGAGATAAGGCATCGAGATAGCCTTCATGGACACCAGCGCGTCGCTTCGGCAGCTGTCCCGAACTCACCAACACACGCGCCACCGGAGAACCTCCTCGTTCTATCGGGAATATATCCCTTTATACCTGCCCCAAGCTTATCGGCCCAAGAATCAGCCTCCCATCACCGCGTCAACCTTGGTCGACTATCGACGATGATGCGCCATTGTTCGCCGTCCTCTTAATAGCAATCGCGTCCCCGGTGTGTGAATCGATGGGCTTGTTCGGCAGCAAAACTGAATCGAGAGACTAATCTCTTAGGAACTATGGAGCACCTCATCTCGACATGGGGCTACCTGGCAATCTTTCTTCTTTCTATTGCTCAGTCAGCCTGCGTTCCCACCTCTTCCGAGCTCACTTTCGGCTTTGCCGGTTTCCTCGCCTACACCGGACACTTCAACATTGTTGAGGTTGTCATAGTTGGAGCTCTCGGCGAACTCATTGGTGCCTATATAGCCTGGGCCTTTGGCATCACGGGAGGACGTGCACTCGTTCTTCGTTACGGCAAGTACATCCGTGTCGATCAACAGCAGCTAGATCGGCTTGAAGGATGGTATCAGCGACATCCCCGCTGGGGCGTATTTGCCAGCCGTCTGCTACCGGTCGTGCGTAACTTCGTCGCGCTCGCAGCCGGTCTGGCTGAGGTTCCACCTCTAGCTTTTGGCATCCTAACGTTCCTTGGTTCGTTGGTATGGGATGGCGGACTCACCTTGCTTGGATACTCCGTCGGATCTGCCTGGCAACACATGGTACATACCGTCTCTGATGCTGGATATGGCGCCGTCATTCTGGTGGTGATTGTTGCAGCGCTCCTATACTTGCTTCACCGCAAGGCCACGGGTCCGCGCGATGGCCGCGGTTCGCAGTCGGAGCGTTTACTCGACGCGCGTACCCAACAGCGTCGCGAGCCGCTGAACTCGGTGGCATCATCTGACCCAGAGGACGAGCTGATAATGACGCCTACCGTGACAACACTGTCAGTTCACGACGACCCTAGCGGCTATCTCACCGCGCTGTCTAAGCTGGCTCAGGCCAAAGCAGTCATCCGAGATCCTGACGAAACGACTCCCTAAGTAGTTCATCCCGAGCGGCTAGCAGCTAACCAACCTAATCCATCGGGTGAACACTTCGCTAGCAAAGCTTCCAAGTACAACTATCGGCCGATCATCTAGCTGGCACAGCACAATCGTATCGACCGCATCGCGCATCTACGAGGCAAGTCTGGATTTATCGTCGTGACACAGCGAGCAATCAGCGCCAGTTATTTACGCGACAAGCATCAATGAAGGTTGCCCAAAGGACGAAACGGTCGATCTGTCCGTCTACATGCCGCGAACGCGGTAAGGTATCGTCGATAATCCTGAATAACCAGCATGTACCGCTCCATAAGATCAAGGCCGTTGGCTCAAGGCAATTGTTACGCGAAGTGAAAGTCTCCAAAGCAAGGACGCTTACTTATGCTTCACCCATAGTGACTGCGATGATTTCGTATGCAGAGCCGAAGCTAAGAATCTAAAGTGAGCATCTCGCATCCGACTAAGAGCACGAAGGAGAGGGGTTGAAGGCTCGCCATCAACGAGAAGCCGCCAGACGACGGGGCCTGCTCCTCATCGGCGTCATCGCTGTCGCGGTGATCTTGGTTGGCGCTTCGATCGCCATAAACAGCACGCCGTCATCGGCCAAACACCCCACTAAGACCTCCAGGTCCAAAAACAGAGGAGGAGGCAGATCGCTGCCAACAACCTTCCATGGACCTAACGGGGTAGAGGCACGTTGGGTTATCAACCAGAACAAGCTACCAGGGACCACGGCATGGAAGATCACGGGAGCCCAGACCCCGAATGCGATCATGGGATATACCAACCGCCCCCAGGCACGCCGAGGACAGACGGTGAACGTCTACGTATCTACGGTTGCGCCAACCTTTCGGATCGAAGCCTTTCGTATGGGCTACTACCAAGGACTCGGGGCTCGTCTGATGTGGACCTCCAAAACTCTCACCGGGGTCGTCCAACCAAGCTGTCCAGCCTCAGCCCCGCTATATATGGTGCAGTGCAACTGGCAACGTTCCACCTCATTTACGATAAGCAAAGCTTTTGTACAGGGCGACTACCTACTCAAGCTGGTCGGTTCCGGAGGACAACAGAGCTACATCCCGTTAACTGTATGGGATCCGAACTCAACCGCTACTTATGTAGTCATGAACGCGGTCTTCACCTGGCAGGCCTTCAACCCATTCGGGGGCTACGACCTCTACCAGGGCGCGACACCAGAGCCAGGCTACCCACCTCCCAATCGGTCGCGCGTACTCTCATTTGACCGCCCCTACGGCTATGGCAACGGCGCCGCTAACTTTCTCACCAACGAATATCCGCTGATCCGGTACATGGAAAAACATGGACTGAACCTGACCTATTGGACCAACATCACCCTCGCCATCCATGGGAACCTCCTGACTCACCACAAGGCGTTGCTCTCTCTTGGACACGACGAAGAATGGTCTACCCGTATGCGGTCCAACGCCGTAGCCGCTTCCGATCATGGAGTCAACCTTGTCTTCTTCGGTGCTAGTCCGATCCTGCGCAAGGTACGCCTCCAGGCATCCCCACTCGGCCCGAACCTCGAGGTAGTCAACTATCGCGATCCACAAGCAGACCCGCTCTATGGGGTCAATAACGCCAGGGTAACTCAGAACTGGTGGGGACAGCCCCCCGCAAATCTTCCTGCCTCCTCCTTGATTGGAGACACCTATATCGGCTACAACAACAACCTGAGCTTCCCTATGGTGGTGACTGATCCTCACTCTTGGCTATATGCAAGGACTGGACTCACTAGCGGTTCGACCATACCCGGACTCTTGAAGTACGATTTTGATGGCTACAATCCACAACGAGCAAATCCACCAGGAGTAGAGATTCTAAGTCACTCTCCGGTCGTCATCGGGTTTGACAATCAGAAGATGTATGCCGACACCACCTATGTCACCAATAGTTCTAGCAAGGCTGGAATTTTTGAGAGTGGTACCAACAACTGGATCGCAGCCATGCTTAACTGTGCGCCCGGAACTACTTCATGCCCGAGCCATCTTGTCCGCCTGATGACCGGTAACATCCTGAAGCTGTTTGGGAATGGGCCGACAGGGCTCACACAACCCTCAATCGCAAACTGGTCTAAGTTCTACGGCTAACCTATCGCCATGAACAGTGGGCCCAACCAAGACTTTCCCGGAAAGCTCGACTCCTAAGCGCCTGGCGTCACCGCCCAGCCACATAAAGATTTGTCGACAGATGCCCGTGGGCGACTCGCAACCTCTTTTGAATTGCGCGCACCGAAACGGTCGGTTGAGAGATGCGACGATCATGATATAGCGACGGTTACTCCTAGCGGACAGATAAACTTTGCGCGATTTCCTCCCATTGAACCGGTGTCACGCGCAAGACGAGCGAAGAGCGATAGCGGTAATCGACTTGCGAATCGCTCCATTTTGCCTCGTCCCAGCCCATCACCTCTCAGTCCAATTAACGTAACTCAGTTTCCATAACCCTTAGCAAGTTGCAAAGATGCCTTCGAAAGAGTACAATTAATATTATCACTCCAGAAACTCGGTGAGTACTCTCTACCGAGGAGGATCGCTGTGAGCAAAAAGGCAACATTTGACTCCAGTACCTCCCCCTTCGTAGCGCTACCAACCAGAAAACTGTTGTTTCGCCGTTTGGCAGATCCTCTGTGGCTAGACCGCCGATTCTGGTTAGCCTTGCTCCTGGTGGCAGGGATCTCCTCCATCCATATCGGACTCTCGCTTTCGTTCGGTGAGCGAATGACGACATTCCCCAATTTTGTCTGGATTCTCCCGATCTTAGCTCCCATCGCCTACGCTGGTTTAGTCTTTGGACTGATAGGGTCCCTCAGCATCGCATTTGCCGCCATCATTGCAATCGTCCCTGGCGAGCTGCTGATCTCTCACACAGCCTCCGAACTCTGGGGTGCGGGAAGCATCTGCGCGATAGCTATCGTCATCGCGATTATGGTAAGCTGCGACCTCGGTCGATCACGTTCAACAACCGATCCAGCCACAACCGTCGAAGTTCTGCCAGAAGAGGAGCAACGTTTTCGAATCGCATTTGAGGACACCATGGTGGCCATGGCGGTCGTCGGCCTCGATGGCCATCTCCTTCGCGTAAACCGGTCGTTGTCTACCATGCTTGGCTACTCGCCCAATGAGTTGATTGGCACTAACTTTCTTGACTATACGCATCCAGATGATCGCCAGCTAACGCTGGCGATGAACAATGAATTGGCCATAGGTAAGGCCGACCAGCTCAGCTATGTCAAGCGTCTGATCGACAGGAGCGGACGGACAATTACTGCAGAGGTTTCACGTTCTCTAGCCAAAGATAACCGGGGTGTTACGATCTACATCGTCGCATCACTGCGCGATCTCACCGCGGAACGAACCGCCGAGACCAGGATCGTCGAGAGCGAACAACGTTTTCGACTCGCCTTTGAAGACAACATGGCGGGCATGGTTCTTCACGATCGGCAGGGGAATTTTGTCGATGCCAACGAAGCTTTCTGTACGATGGTTGGTTATAGCGTTAAGGAGCTATCCGAGCATACAACCGCCCCATTTCTTCACCCAGACGATAACGAACTCGCCACCCCACAGCATCGAAGGCTGCTTTCGGGCCAAGCCTCCTCGTCTCGGATAGTCACCCGGTATCTTCACAAAAATGGTGACGTAATCCACGTCGAGGTAGCTCGATCGGTAGCTCGCGATGAGCACGGGGAGCCGATCTTCTTTGTGAGTTCAGTGCGGGATATTACAGGAGAAAGGTCCCTGACCGAACAGCTATCTCATCAAGCGACGCATGACTCGCTTACCGGTCTTCCAAATCGACAATTTCTAAAGGATCGCGTAACGCAAGCCCACGACAAGCTGGAGCTCTCGGGTGGGTACAACGCCCTCTTGTTGTTAGATATAGACGACTTCAAAGGAGTGAATGATACCTTTGGTCACTACACCGGCGACCAACTCCTGGTCGGCTTAGCACGCCGTCTCGAGGCAGTGACGCGGGCCTCGGATACCTTGTCTCGATTCGCCGGTGACGAATTCGTCTATCTGGCCGAAGGGCTCGCTAGTAGCGCTGACGCCGAGGCCCTGGCCAGACGACTACTTTCGGTTTTGGACACGCCTTTCGTGCTCGATCAATCCACGATCCAGCGAAGTGCCACCGTAGGAACGGTGGTTTGGGATATCACAAGCGACAAGGGATATGACGAGCTCATTCAAGCCGCAGATACCGCTATGTACGAGGCCAAACGCCAAGGAAAAGCACGCAATGTTCTCTATACGCCCGACATGAGTGAGCGGGCATCCAATAGCTTTAAACTTGCCCAAGAACTTGGACTCGCTGTCACCAACAACGAATTAGCGATGCATTACCAACCGCTGGTGGAGCTATCCTCGGGCAGGATCGTTGGCTTTGAGTCGCTGATGCGTTGGCACCATCCGACTCTGGGCACTGTGTCTCCAGAGATATTTATTCCCCTTGCCGAGCAGAACAACCTGATCTTGAAGCTCGACTCGTTTGCGATGAACCGAGCCTCGACAGTCGCCGCCAGCTGGGAAGCTGGCACACCCGATCGAGCTCCACCGTACGTGACAATAAACCTCTCGGCTCGCCACTTCCACGACCCAACCCTACTGCCGTTACTCGAGCAGACACTCGCGACGACGAACCTCGCTCCGGAGCGCCTGGTTCTCGAGATCACCGAAAGCGTGGCACTTCAAGATATCGACTCCGCCATACGTGTCATTAATCACATCAAGCACCTCGGCATGACACTCGCTCTCGACGACTTCGGTACCGGGTACTCATCACTCTCCTACCTCGCCAAACTGGAGCCAAACGTGATCAAAATAGATAGGAGTTTCGTAAGTCCAGCGTCAAAAAGTAACTACGCACAACGGTCAGTGGAGGCGATAGTCTCTCTGTGTTGTGTCCTTGGCATCACCGTGCTCGCCGAAGGGATAGAGACATCCGTGCAACTCAAAGAGCTCCTACACCTCGGTTGTGACCTTGGTCAAGGGTTTCTGTTCTCACACGCAATACCGGCAGATCAAATACAACCAGCAGAGGCGTTGGTGTTGAAAAACTGGCAAGAGGCAGCAGAACCCTCGTTGCGATGACTAGCCACCGCACGCCATGATAGCAACAGATGAACACACTTGATTGAACTCGGATTCAGATCTAAATTGGTGGGGTCTCGAAAGGTGTGTGGAGCAGAGCTCAGGCGACACGACAAACATTGCATACTCTGGTCATTAACCCAAAAGAGCGACTGGTTTCGTCATGGAGATCACCATCATCCAGATGGCTAAACGGGGAAGTGGATACACCTGCATCGTTGAGCGGACCCATGAGCTGGCGAACTAAGCCTGATCACGAATCCAAAAGATGCTTAAAAGGTACCCGGATATAACGATCGCTCTATACACTCCTACGGGTGGATAGGACGCAATACGTGACACCCGCGTTCGCCGAAGCAGAGGCGTCACCAGCCGTCAACGGCTCACTCAATCGCGCTAGTTAACGCGTGTGCCAGAAAGGAATTTCAATGGCCAATACTTATATTCATGGTCACGATTCAAGCGTACTCGCTTCACATCGCTGGCGAGGAGTCGACAACTCTGCTAATTATCTAATCTCTGTACTCCACGATGGGGATCGCTTGTTAGATGTTGGTTGCGGCCCGGGAACCATCACTCGCGACTTTGTAAGGTTTGTCCCTGGCGGGTACGTGGTCGCCCTCGATCGCACACCGACCATCATCGAAGAGGCCGTTGGCGGAGATACTCATGTCTTCGGCGTCGAAGGAGATGTCTACAATCTACCGTTTCAAGACCGTAGCTTCGATATCGTCCATGCCCATCAGGTTCTCCAACACCTTGGCGACCCACAACGTGCGATACGCGAGATGGCTCGAGTAGCTAAGCGTTTTGTCGCCTTCGCCGATGCTGACTATGACAGAATGCTTTGGTGGCCGAGTTCACCATCGCTTGAGCGTTGGATGCAGCTCTATCAAGCAATCGCAGCACACAACCATGTCAACCCAAACATCGGCCGTGAGCTCTCCTCCTTAGCGCTCTACTGCGGTCTGTCCAACCATCAGGTTCACACTACCACCTGGACCTATGCTACCACCGAGCTGGTCCATTGGTGGGCCGACTCGTGGGCAGGAAGGGTCCTTCACTCAACCTATGCGAGCGAGGCACTCCGCCTGGGACTCAGTAGCCAAGAGGAGCTCACGACCTTGGCGCAAGGATGGCAAGAGTGGGCGACCAAACCCGGCGCAATATTTGTGATCACATCTATAGCAATCCTCGCCTCTCTATAGGCGGCACTGGTTCGCAACTCGCACGACCACAACTCATCTCGATGCACGATATATGGCTAGGCCCGGGTAACGGCATCATCGAGCAGACATGGTGATGAAGTCTCGGGCCCACCAGGGCTCAAAGAAGGTCCACGGACCCTGAACCGAAGTTTGCAGAAGCTTTGTGCCATTTGCAGGTGATGCGAGTCCGCCCGGTGTTGTTGGACTGTAGCTAGCAAAGATTGGCCAGTCGGGATTAATGTCAAGTTCCATGGCTCGCACCGCCCCCGCCCTCACTAGGAGATCAGCCAGCTGTAACGGATCAAGCGATGGACCTTGTACATATACAAGAGCACCATTGCTGGTGATCCCAACTCCAGAACGCCATTGATTCTCGATTCCAGGCACCGTGGACGCACACGAAGTAAGGCCGCATGTCACCCCCCAAAGTTGCCAGTTGGAACTAGCCGCCGTCGGGGTAGGAGCACCATTGGCCACCAGTGGAACTAAATTTTGGCGAACACCGACTACGTTGGGCGCCATGCCTACATCAGTTCCCCAGGCGCCAATATTCACATCTCCATTGGAGTAGATCACCAGGGACGCAGCGCCGGACACCAATGGAACTATCACCTTGCCCTGGGTATAGTAGCCGCCGTGTGCTGAGCTCATAAAGAAACCACCGTTGAAGGCCGCAACGAGGGTGGCCGCCTGGGCTGGTTGGATAGGTGCGGTGTACTGATATGGTCCTCCGCCAGGACTACCTGACCCTGAATAGAGACGAGCTGAAAGCAGATTCTGATCCATCCATGCAATGCCAGCTGGTTGTGAACCACCAGGTGGGACCAGAGTGGTCTCGTAGACGGCAGCCGTTCCGTTCACCAGCCGTCCTGCTGGAGTCCATGTTGCTGGAGTTGAACCCGAAAATGGGGTTAGAGCGGCAGGGGTAGGTAATGGAGTCGGACCGGTCTGGGCATGCACCGGCGGCTTCGAAGGAGTTGTTGTGGTGGTCTGCGTACTCTTGCTGGCGGCGTCCGTGCTCTTGTTGGTGACCTTCGCACTCTTTCCTGTGGTCGGATGCACGGTAGAGACGATCGGTCTCTTCGCGTCGACCGCTGCGTGTCGGTGAGTCGGCACCCGAGCGACGCTAGTGGTCTTTTTCTGCCCCGTCTGCAGCTGTGAGCAAGAGGAGAGCAAAACGAGTGCGCCAACTACAACGAAAAACCTTTTGATAATCCTCATCCGCAGCTATAGACAACAGTCAACATCCTACCTAGAGTAGTAGTGGTAGCTGAAATTTGGACTAGATGCGCTCGTGGGTGTGCTCATCGATCCGTCGTCGAAGCACAAGCAAAGTATCCCCAGCCTCGATAGTCGGATCTGCGGAGACCCCCATATGTATTTGTCCTTGCTTCACAACGCCTAGTAACAGCCCGTGCTCAAGCGACCGAGCTTGGCTCAGAGTTCGCCCAATCAACTCTGGCGAGGCGCCAAACTCACGAAACACCATCTCTGGAGAACGAACCATCTCCAGTAAAAGATCTCCAGCATGGGGAGTCTCAATACTCTTGGCAAGAGTATGCCCCAAAAGATCCTCGACTGACACCGTAGTCTCAACTCCCAGATCAGTCAGCGCAGTCGCGATCCGTGACGAGTTCGCCACCGCAATCAGAGGAACCAACGGAGCGAGGTGACGGAGCATTACCGCAATGAGGAGGGCGTCCTTCTCATCCTCGACTGCGATCAGAAGGCGGGTGGCTCGCTCCGGTTCCGAGCGACGGAGCACGACTTCGAGAGTGGGATCTCCCTTGATAGTCTCTACAGTTGCAGGCAGACTCTCTAGGTTGCTCTCGGCGATAACCACTACTCGCTCCCCAGTAGCAGCCACCTCAGCCGCTATTTTGCGAACTGCGTCGTGCATACCGTAGATGGCGATAAAACTTCCCTTGGGCGGCCCTTCTCGCATGTGCAAGAGCTTAGCGAGTCGAGTAGCCGTCAACGATGCTGCCAGAAAGGCAAAGGCGGCGCCGAAGAGCGGGATTGTGGTTACCATCACAAGTATGGCTATCACACGACCGACCGTATTGTGCGGAGTGACATCCCCATAACCAACAGTGGTAGCGGTGGTGATAGCCCAATACAGCCCTATACCAATGCTGACATGTTGGGTGACGGCAAAGGCAAGTGCACCGATCACTAAACAGACTAATGATGCGACCAGCAACGTGATGATCTGGCTTCGTTTTACCTTGGTTAGCAGTATGGCAAACAGCGACGGCATTGCAGGGCAAGCCTACCAGGTTCATACTCGGTATCACTTGCCACCGGACTCACACTCGGTGTCACTAGCCACCAGACTCACACTCGGTGTCACTAGCCACCGGACTCACACTCGGTGTCACTTGCCACCAGGCATCAGACGATCTATGCGAGAAAATCAGGTGTGAGTCGCACCTTCCCCGATCCGCCTCGTAGATCTAGTACCGCCGCTTCAAACGGACCGAGCTCACGCAGTTCACCCCGACTAAACAATGGTCTCTCAACCTTGTGAGTGCTTGTGGTGAGACGTAGGAACCCACCTCGTTGCCATCCAACCTCAGCATGATCTATGGTTCCAAAAAGCTCCTCCAGCATCCGCAGTGTCTCGATATCTCCGATACCACCAAGTACTACGGTAGTGCCAAATAGGGTGAGTAAACCTCGCATCAACGCCGGCCAGCGCTCTCGTGCCTGGGAGAGATCTTGGAGGGCCCCAAGCAAATAAACTCCTTGGCTGACTCCCTCCGACAACAACGAACCGAGTGAGGGCAGTGGGGCTATATTAGCCATCTCGTCGAGTAGTAACGCGACTTTTGGCTCTGCGCCAATAGCCGTCGAACGATAGGCTGCTCGTCGGATCTCGTCTAAAAGCGCCACTACGACCGGAGCCACCACCGTCTGCACCAACGACGGTGATACCACCAGAAGGAGATCTTGACTCACGACGAAGTTGGAGGGCACGAACTCCTCTCCATCTTGTTGATCCCGAAAGCGGTAGGCGGCCAAGGCTGCTGAGGTCGACGAGATGATCGCAGATCGCTCCCTCGCCTCGGTTCCCAATATCCCTTGAAGCACCTCTACGGCACGTTCCTCGCCCGAGAACTGCAGGGAATCGAGGGCCTCAGCAAAATCGCGTCGATCGATCCAGCTAGCAACGACGCTGGCCGATACCCCTGACAGTTGCGCCGCCAGCAAAAGCGGCGCTAGGAGTGCCTTAGCGCGGTCGATCCAGTGACGATCAGCCGATGATCCAGTACCTAATGCTACGGCGACGAAACCCTCTGCCACCAGTACCGCCTCTTCAAGATTGACCGATGCCGCCACTGGTGACCAGCTCGCTCGGCACACACCATCGGGCAACGGGAACTCCCCACTCGGATCGAAAACCCAGACGGTACCAACTTCTCGACGTCGAACCAAGATGGCGTCTAGGATGTCGTTCTTGGTGGAGGTGACGACGACAGCTCCTGGGAAAAGACGAGCGTTGGGGATCACCAACGACGACGTCTTACCCGACCTCGGGGGTCCAAGCACGAGTAGGTGCGATCTATCAGAGGTAAAGAACGGGGCACCACCCGCCTGTCGCCCCAGGTAGAACATGAGCCCTACTCGATGACCAACCCTTGCGCGCACAGCGCATCGGCCTCATCTCGATCGACTCCTATCTCCTCTAGAATACCCCTCGAATCGTAGCTGAGCTCTGGTCGTGATCGTCGATCTTCGTCGGTTTGATGGCTGAATCTGGGAGCAGGAGCGGGCTGGGTAAAGCCACCTACCTTAACAAAACTTCCACGCTCCTGGTGAAAAGGGTGCTCAAGCGACTCGCCCATAGTTAAGACTGGAGTAACGCAGGCATCCGAGAACGCAAAGACCTCTTCCCAGTCTGAACGAGAACGACCAGCAAACTCCTTCTCGAAAGCAGCCTCCATCTCCGGCCACAGCTGATGATCGTACTGATTCTTGACGTTGAATCTATCACCCACACCTAACGTGGTGACGAGCTCGTTAAAGAACTGAGGCTCTAGCGCACCTACGGCCAACCAGCGATCATCCTTGGTGCGATAATTTCTATAGAATGGGGCACCGCCGTCGAGCAAGTTGCCTCCAGGAGCAGCCGACCACCCTCCATCTTGAAACATCGAGTAGATCATGGTCATCAACAACAAGGAACCATCGACCATAGCAGCATCAACCACCTGACCACGTCCGGTCCTATGAGATTCAATCAACGCGGCTAGCACACCAGCGACGAGTAGCATTCCTCCACCACCAAAGTCTCCAACTAGGTTGAGTGGAATGGTCGGGCCATGCTCCGATCCGGCAATCGAGCCCAACACACCCGAGAGCGAGATGTAGTTGATATCGTGCCCAGAACGTGTGGCCTTCGACCCCTCTTGGCCCCAGCCAGTCATCCTTCCATAGATAAGTCGTGGATTCACCGCCATCAACTGCTCTGGTCCGAGGCCCAGGCGCTCCATAACACCTGGTCGGAAGCCTTCAATGAGAATAGAGGAGCGGTCCACAATCCTCAAAATTAGCTCGGAAGCACCTGGTTTCTTCGCATCGATTGCGATGGCACGCTTACCTCTGCCCATCAGATCTGCGCCGATTCCTGGACGCTTCGGCGGATCTATCCTGATCACGGTCGCCCCAAGATCAGCCAACATCATGCCCGCAAACGGTGCCGGTCCAATCCCCGCCATCTCAACGACTCGAATCCCTTGCAGCGGTCCCACAATCTACTCCCCCGCCTCGCCAACCGTAGCTAGCATCTCTTTCGCCAGCCTATTCCAACACCAAGGCGGCAGGTCGTGGCCGAGCCCGGCAAAGATGAGCAGCCGCGACGACCTGAGTACCCGAAAGGTATCAACACCACCCGAGACGTTCACCAGTGGGTCGATCGCTCCATGAACAACCAGCGACGGGAGCCCCTCTAAGGTCGACAGCGCCACCGAACGATCTGGAGAGGCCAGAATGGCGGCTAGCTGGCGAGCGCTCGAAAATGGATCTTCAACTCCAGCCGATCTCAATCTAGCTCTACTCCTTGCGATCCGATCGACGATAGCCTGCCGCTCTAGATGTGAGCGTGGTTGGGCCACTACGATCTCCAACGGCTCCTCTGGATCTGGATTCAGCAGTGCCGCCAGCGCCAGCTCGCTCGGCTGCCCCACCCCTGCTCGTCCTGTAGATCCGAGCATACTGACGATCGAGAGGACACGTTCTGGCTCCTCGATCAGAAACTGCTGGGCGACCATCGCTCCCATCGAAACTCCGACTAGATGGACCCTGTCAATCTCAAGACGATCAAGAAGTTCCAGCAGATCATCAGCCATGTCGGCAAGGGTGTACGGTGCGAACTCACGACGCCCTAGGTAGATCGAGAGGAGATCCGGAACGCCGTCGCTCTCCATCCGAGTCGAGAGACCACTATCACGCTGATCGTAGGTCAGCACCCGATAGCCAGCCCCAAGAAAGAGTTCGATAGCCCACGTAGGCCAATCGGTCATCTGCCCGCCTAGGCCATGGACAAAGACCACGACCGGACGATCCGGAGGACCGATCAGTTCATACTCCAACCGCACCCGCGTGGGGTTAGCCATCAGCGAACTCACAGACAAGAGTTACCGTTGGGTTCGGCAGCACGAGGCCCTGCTCAAGTGCAGACTGGATTGCAACGTCCTCACGCGGAGTTAGACAGAGACGTCTTCGAGTCGAGATCACCTGAGTTGCCGGGTCTGAGGCTCGACGCACTCCAGCACCAAGAGCCACCTTCGGGGTCATCCCCATCATGACAAGCGCCCCTATAACCTCGACCGCGCTTGGGGCCGTGGGTCGCTCGAGTTGATGAAACTGCCTCCAAAGAAGATTGAGTCCATAATGGGGATGGTAGAGGGTCATCTCTAGGACCACGCCCACCTTGGCATGGGCAATCAACCCGCCTAGAAATCCAAAAAGATCATCAACGTTATAGACGACGTTCTGGGAGGTCACCACGTCATAGAGCTCTAAGTCGGGCTCGAGCGCAAAAAAATCCCCCACTCTCGTCTCGACAAGCAGCTGAGGAATTGACTCGCTCTCAAGCGCAAGCATCTCTAGCATCGCCGCATCGCGGTCGACTGCGAGTAGAGACTGGATGAAAGAGCCGATTGGGAGTACGCAGGCTCCTGCACCTGCACCCACATCGAGAACACTCCGGGAGGGCGAACGATCTAGCAAGTCAACGATCGCCTCCTGCGTGCGATTCAAGGGTCCATCGTAGAAAGGGCTGAACGCTCTCGGATCGAATGACCACGGAGAGTCCGGTGCCACAGCGAGGAGATCATCGGGTATCGCCCACTCACGCAACTCTCTTGACCAACGACTGCCGAGCTCATCCCTGACCGCTTGATCTGCGTTCATTTACTCCCTCGCTGTTCACCATCGAGATCGCGCAGTAGTGACGCTTTGGCCTGTTCGAACTCTAAGTCGCTCAAGAAGCCACCTGCGCGTAAAATCGAGAGTCGCTCAAGTCGACTCAGCGAATCTGCGCCGGTATTGTTAGCGTCGGAGGTGGGCAGCTCCGGGTGATCTGCGTCGCCAAGGCTTGCGAGCAGCTGCCGGAGGCGTACCGGGTTCGGCACGAACGTGACGAGTTCGTCGCCAAGCGCATTTCCAGAGTCGATATGAAGGCGACCAAAATGGAGGATCCTGCCGATGATTCCCTGCTCGGTGGTGATGTCATTGACGTGGCGCAATGGGATCTCACTCGTCCGACGCAGTAGCACACCTCGCGAAAACCGGACCCTTCGGTCGGTAACCACCAACATCTCGAAATACCACTGCAACCCCCTGAATATCAGGTTGATCGCCGCCAGTGCCAAGATTACAAGCCCAGCGAGACTCAACAAGGCGAGATTGAAGGTTGTCAATACAATAGCGATGATGCATGCTGCCGCAAAGGTAGATACAGGTCCGAGCACCAGCCACCAATGCGGATGGATAACCGCTACCACCCTCTCACCTGGGTCAACCATGGCGCCCACCATACGTTGCGTGCGCAAAGAGAGTTGACCTAGGCCTGATGTGATCGGCGGCTCGTGCTGGGTCATGGACCGCAACCTACGCGAGCTTCTGAGCGATCGTCGCAGCCGACTGCAGCACGCTTCCATCAGCGCCTTGGGTGACGGGAGCGTACGTTGGTCGCTCCATCGCCTCACGAATATCGCTAGCCAGCTGCTCGGCTAAAGTCTGCTTAGGTTCAAGGAAGAGGTAATGCGAGAGCGAACCAGGAATGGTATTTGCCTCATTCAGAAACAGTTCGCCGGCATCATTGGCGAGGAAATCGATTCTCGTCACGCCGCGAGCCTGAATTAGAGTGGCCGTTCTCTCCGCGATCTGGCGAAGCTGCTCCTCCGTCTCCGGTTTCAGCAGAGCAGGTAGTTCGCGTGGCGCCGAGGCCATCCCGGTGCCTGGTTGATACTTGTCTGAGTAGGTCAAGATAGCCGCTGCCCCCGCTGTACGGGTTGGTCGTTCGATCGCGGAGAGTGTGAGCTCCGGATAGCTCCGGATAGCAATCTGAAGATCATAGAGATCGTCACGAAACGGTTCCACTACTGCGCCTGAGCGAAGATGGACACTGCTACGGATTCGATCCCGAAGCGTAGCCTGATCGCGCACCACCTCAATACCAATCGACGAGCCACCAAAGCGCGGCTTCACGATATAGGGACCCTCAAAGGGGATCGCGCCGTCGCCAGCCACCCGAGGAAGAACGGGCACTCCCGCAGCCGCCGCGAGCGCCGCAAAGCTAAGCTTATCCATGCCAATCGCAGCCGTCGCAGCGGATGGGCCAGTGTAACGCAGTCCGGCGAGGTCCATCGTGGCCTGTATGGATCCATCTTCGCCGGGGCCACCATGACAACAGTTGACGACTACAGAGATAGCCAACATCTCCAACTTTGGCCGAAGACCCGAAGATAGGCTCCCAAATCCTGACCGACCTCCCACGATCAACATAAGCGGTTCAGCCTCGGCAGGGACTCCATGTGCAAATGCCGGAGCCTCCAGGGTCGGGGGCACGCGATAGAACTCACCAGTCTTAGACCAGTAAATTCCAACGACTGACCTCTCGGTGCGCAAGAGCGCATGCGCCGCCTGCAGCCCAGTCAGGATCGAGATATCGTGCTCCGGCGAGGGGCCCCCAAAGAGGACCGCAGTCATCATATCCATGTCAGCTCCACCACTCAACGACCTCCATGGTCTGAACCATCACGCGCTTGTCAAACGCTCTATTCAACTCACTCTACTGCTCCTAAAACCTGAGCATAATTGCTCAAAGCCGTTAGGCTTATCCGCACACGGTTGATAAGAGGTTTTGGTCTCTTGCAACTCGTGCCCCTTGACGCTCAGTTGCGCCGGATGAACGCGCTAGCAAGACACGCCGAACTTCCTTGTGAGGGGTATAGAGAGTAATCTCTTGGTCGGAGTATCTATGTAGCAGGTTCAAAGCAGCGTTGAAGTCAGCCTGGAGAACATCCCCGTTTGCACAGTAAAACTTATCCGCCTCACGCTTACCTTCCAGTAAATGTGTGTTGGAGTCCATCTGCGATGTATAGGCCGCATTCACGAGTACATGCCTCGCTTTACGCTGTTGCGTTATAGATTCTAGGGCATCCGCCCTCTTCGGCAATGTGGGAGATGAGATCGAGTCCGAACCTAGCGAGCCTATCTTTGTGAGCAATTATTAGGCGTTCAACCTCTCCGTGTTGTATGCGATCTATAAGCGCCAGGAACTTCTTGCGTTCGAAGTTCATGCCTCCACCGATCTCTTCAATTCACTCGTCTACTGCTACACCAGCGTTTAGGCAGTAGGTCTCCATCGCCTTGACCTGTGATGCTAGGTCGTCTTTTTGACCAGCACCACTCACTCTGCAATAGACGACAGCGACTCGGCTAACTGGGGCACCTCCCAGCATGGATCGCAGATCAGACTCATCGAAGTAACGATGCCCGCTCGGAAGCCTTTTAGGTGTGATTTTGCCTTCTTGTTCCCAGCGCCGTACCGTACTCGGGCTACGCCCAATCCGTTTTGCGAACTCGCCAATGCCGTAGGTGTCAGCCATTGCAGTCATTTAAAGCACAGGTTGGGTAGAAAAACATTATCTGTTGTTTGCTCCACCCAGACTAACTCAGGCCGTTGCATCTGAGTGATAAATGGTGAGTCACTCACTTAGATGCACCTTTTACAAGGTTCTCGTCTCGGACTTCATGCTCACTCGTCCAAGAGTCGTTCTTGCCTCGCCAAGCACGGCCAGTATTGCTACCGGTCTTACATGCTCTCTCCAGGTGATGAGTCATCCCATCATCTGAACTGCCGCCTGTACCAAATGGCCTGGGAACGAACAGGGCGCTGGACTCAACTAGCCCACAACTGATAACCGACCAGTCACGGATATTCAATGAAGCATTCTCATCGCGATCTACCTCAACGTGGCAGGTATCACAGGTCAGCCTTTTAGCGAGCTTTGCACCCGTTAGTCTGCCTCCGCAGTTGTGGTGGATCTGTGATGACGGGAAGAAGCGATTTACAACGACTACCTTCACTCCCACACGTTCTGCCTTGTAGGTAAGCGTTGGTCGAAAGGCTCCGAGTCCGGCATCGGATACCGAACGGCGGAATGCCCGTCTTCCCATGCTCCGTTTCATGGCAGCGAGGTTAAGGTCTTCAATCTTAACTTCGCTGTAGTTATCCACCAGATAACGAGTTAACTGGTGGATGCTTTCACGACGGATGTATACGGCTTTACGGTCTAACTTGACAAGCTTGGCTTTCGCTCGCCTGTGACCGTGTGATCCAGGTATCCGTCGTGAAAGAGTGCGCCCAACCCTGCGGCGCTCTGTGAGTGTAGCACGTAGTGGTGCTGGGTTGGGGAAAATTGTTATGCTGCCGTTACTGTCAGCCACGGTAGCTAGTGACCGTAGTCCTAGATCGACGCCAGCCTTGCCGGCTTTGGGTGACTGTCCCGATGGAGACACGATCTGTGTTCTTACGGCCATTTGGCAAGAGACGAACAACCTCCCCCATCTCTCCGATAAAGTGCAGTTGAGCAGTCGAGCGTTGTTCTTGGCTAAGTGACGCTGTATTCTGCGCGTGTTCTCTTTGGAGCGTAGAGCGCCTATGGTCGGCAACACGATTGTTCGATGATCATCTTCAAAGCGCATAGCGCCAGTTGTAAACCGTACTCTGTTCTGGTCTTTCCTCTTGGACTTGAACTTCGGGAACCCGACCTTCTTGCCCTTGCGACTTCCGTGTTTTGAGCTAGACCAGTTAGATAGCGCCTGCACTAAGTCGGCTATACCAGAGGCATACGCCTCTTTGGAGTTATCACCCCACCAGGGCGCGACCTCGTCCTTCTCTTGGTTCCACTGTTTACGAAGAGCCTCAAGAGTCCACGGCGTAGATGGGTAACTCGCGTCTCTCTTCTTAGCCTCCATGTCTGACTTTACTTTGGCTAGCGCCCAGTTGTAGGCGACTCTTCTAGCTCCGAAGTGAGATCGGATGAGAGAAGCCGACTTCGGATCTTTTGGCCACTCTAGCTCAAATGAAGCTCCTGTAACCGTCCATCCAGTCGGAGCCTTCTCTCCGGTATCGTCGCATAACCCGAAGAGTACACTGACCGACTCTAGAGCATCTCGATATTGCTCAAAATCTCCAGCTAGCGCGACTTTCCTGGTCGGTTTACCGTCATCGAGAAGAACTTTGCCTCCGGTGAGATCGGATACTTTCTGAGCCTGTACTTTTGTGCGCATCACTGCAATCATGAGCACACCGCATCAATAGCACGCTGAGCTTTGTTAACAGCTAAACGACGACCATAGAGACGAGCGCATAGTGACGTGAGCAGTTCTGTGACATCTCGTACTAAGTCGTCATCTACCTCAGCAGGGTCTACAACGACGAGTTTCCTTGATTGAGCCTCAAGTGCGGCTTCTATGTATTCAACTCCAAACCGGCAGAAACGGTCTCGGTGCTCAACCAAAATTGTGCTTACTTTTGGATCTTTCAGTAGAGACAAGAACTTACGCCTATGCCCGCCAAAAGCTGAGCCGACTTCTGTTACCACACAGTCTATTGAGTATCCATGCTCTGTAGCCGAAGTAAGGACTCTGGCAACCTGGCGGTCTAGGTCTGGCTTTTGATCTGTAGAAGACACTCGCGCATATATCACGGCAGACTTAGGCACGGACAGCTGTGACTCTAAGTCTCGAACCAATATGAGTTGGCCAACTTTGCGGGCAGGTACAGGCAAAGTACCGGCACGATACCACCTATATGCCGTTTGGGGATGTATACCTTGGGAGAGTGCCCACTCACGCAGGTTCATTACATCCTATTGTAGTACATCTGTACGTCAACTGTTGGAACCCCAACCTCACTCCAGGCGCGCGAGACTCTTAGAACCAAACCGACGACAGAGAGGCAACTCCGCAACGAGGACCATTGGTGTCATCGCCAGTTGCCTAAAACAATTGCCATCGCCTCCTACGGGTAATGGTCAGGGAGATCGTTCTCATAGAGTACGACATCGCCCGACTTGGCACTCCGTTTGATATAAGCAATTGCGCTGTCTCTGTCCTTCACGGATACCACAGCATCCAACCGGGTGCCCTCGGCTGTTGCCTGAGCTTCAGCAGCTCCCTCCATCAGCGCGATGCGGTTGGTCATACCGACCACAACCAGTTGATTGGCGACCTGACCTACGGCCTTGCCTAGCGCGTAGTTCTCTGGATACTGACGTTTGCCAAGCTCTACCATCCCAGGCGTCACTACGAACTTGGTGGCCGCCTCACCACCACGTCGTTGGAGTGCCGCCAACGCTCGCCTAGCTCCTGCGGGGTTAGAGTTGTAGGTATCATCGAGAACCTCAACCCCGCTATCTGGCACCACTGCAGTCACTAGCCGATTGGCAGGAGACTTGACCAGCCCGAGACGGGACTGTAGTGCCTCAGGAGCTACACCGCACTCAAGAGCAGCCGCCACCGCGCAGGCGAGGTTTGTAGGAGCGATATCCCCGGCGTCGATCTTGGCTAGCTTTTGGCCATGTAGGTAGACGACAAGTTCGCCCTCCTCGTTCGGCTTAACGGTTACATCTGCATCGAGTTGGATCGCAGATACCTTCACAATTCGACGGTCGGTGGCGCTACCAGCAAGTGCCTTAGCCGCAAGCGCAAGCCGTGGATAGTCGATATTGATTATCACAACCGACGCCTGCTCTGTGATCTCCAGCTTCGCACGCAGAATCGACGCCTCTGAGCCAAAACGCTCGAGATGAACCGGACCAAGCGCGGTCAACACCGCTATCTCGGGAGGGATCCATGAGCATAGCGCCGCAATCTCACCAGGGCCGAAGGTCCCCATCTCAGCTACGAAGACCTCGGTGCCAGGAACCAGCCGTTCATTGATCGATCGAGCTAGACCTCCTCGGTTGTTGAACGACGCCGGCGAGGCGATCGCTCGCACTGAACCTTCGAGCAGGGTCGCAAGGTAATTCTTCGTCGTCGTCTTTCCAAACGACCCGGTGATCCCAACCACTCGAGGGCGGACTCGCAATAATCGCTCGGTGGCATCATCCACATAGCGTTGAAGGAGATGGTCCTCTAGCGGACGGGTCGCAATAAGCGCGAGTTCGACCACCGCGGGAGCAAAAAAACCGGCGAGAAGGGCAAAGGCGAGTGGCAGCCCTACCACCAGGCCTACAAGGGTGACGATAACGTCGATCAAACCAACTGCCACCAACAGCCGTCGCATCCTCGAGGTGAGAGCAAGCGGAGAAGTCCGCCCACGAAATCCCAGACCAAACGGAGTCAATAGCAGGCAGATGACCAGCAGGGCCGCAATAACGAGATGGACTTCGGTTCCAAAAGATTGGACGAAACTTCCGACCAGGAGGACAAGACCGACAACAAGCAACGCCTGGTTCACGAACGAGGCCCGAAACCAAAGGGCAAAGAAAGGACCGATGCGACCAGGCAGGTAGTGCTCTCGTTGACCTACTCGAACCCACTTTAGTGCCGGGGTCTGAGCGACTATACCGATCAGAACGGCCACTACGACGGCAAGCTCATGCCCCATTGCTTCGGCCAACCTCCCGGACTAGGACCCAACCACTATAGTAGCGGAGACCTCATCCCAGCGCCTACGCGACTAGCTTCTCGGAGCATTCGCCCGGCCCGGGCTGGTTGATGCTAGACCATGCAAGTTGACCTACGACACCTCCTCTGACTCTTTGGGGTGACGCAGTGTACGGTGGTGAATGATCTTCAGCTACGCACAAGCATGCGTCATTGGGGTCGGTCACTCGTGTGACCATTTGGCGACAGCAATCCAGTTTTGACTCACCACCACCGCTTGCGCAGGAGGCGAACCCGGTGCCGCCATCTTGGCGATACTCCTCTATTCGCGAGTGAAACGAATCCCTGCCCAACCTGACTGGGGCGGAGGCTGTCTCCACTTCGGGTTGAGTCGCCTTAAGTCTCCGACCGTCGGTTGGCGACCATACTAGATAGCTCGATTGCGAGTATGAGCAAACCGTCGGCGAGGATGTTGCCCTAGGTCTCAGTATCAGTGTGTGCGCGGATTGAAAAATAATTCAATGAGGGCGAGAAGGCAGAGATGTTGAGATGGCTACCTACGATGAGACGGTGGAGAACAAAACAACCCAAGAGGTGATGGTCCCACCCAAAGCAACGAGACGGGTACTCTCCCCGAGTTACAAGGCGAGGATCTTAAAAGAGTACGACTCCTGTCCCCAGGGACAAAAGGGTGAGCTCTTGCGACGAGAGGGACTCTTCTCGTCTCAGATTACCGAGTGGAGGCGGGTGATTGACCAACAGAGTGCAAAGGCACTCTCGCGAAAACGTGGACCAAAGACCAATCCAGAGAGAGCTCGGCTAAGAGAACTCGAACGTGAGAATGAGAGACTTCGCCTGGAGCTGGCTAAATCACGAAAGGTAATTGAAGTCCAGGGAAAATTATCGGCACTGCTAGAAGAGCTCTCGCAAGGGAGTGCCGAGGATCTACGAGAGCCAACGCCGCCATTGTCAAGGGAGTAGATGAACTAAGGGAGACCATTGGTCTAGAGAATGCCTGTGATTGTCTTGGTATTGCACGTTCAAGCTATTACTACCTGGTAGATCCCCCGGTGAGAGAACCAAAGCCAAGAAAGCCGAGCCCAAGGCGTCTAAGTGATGCCGAGCGCGCCCACATCTTGGAGGTGTGTCACTCGGAACGTTTCTGTGACTCCTCGGTTCGAGAGATCTATGCCACGCTCCTCGATGAGGGTATCTATCTCGCCTCAGTGGCCACCATCTATCGAATCTTGGCCGAGGCTGGTGAGACACGAGAGCGACGACGCCAAGCAACACATCCCACCCGGGTAAAGCCAGAGCTCCTAGCGACGCACGGTCATTTGCAAAGTAGGGGTGGGATTCCAAGTAGATCAAGGGTAATGTCGGGTTGACGGGCAAGCTGGCGGGTTGCCGCTGCGATGTTGACCCTTAGGGGCGCGGCATAACGTATGATTCCGATAGCTAGATTGCGTAGTGTTGCAAGGATGCGAGGAAGTGTTCCGGTACGGACTTGTGAGCGGTCCTCGTCAAAGGTGTTGTCGCGGACCCAATGGAGGCTTTCGATCGACCAGTGGTCTCTCACGAGTCGAAGGAGATGCTCAGGGTCTGCGTCGTCTGCGGTAAGGTCTGTGACGTAGTAACGGGTCTCGATGCTGGTGCGAACGTCATTGAGGGTGGATGACTCGCGTTCGACGATGATGTAGAGATTCGCATGAGGAAACTCTGTCGAAGCAGGAACCGGGGCACTCCAGACCCGATGACGGTCGATGCGGCCATGACCGCGTGTGCATGTCTCGTACTCTGGGTGATCGCGATCGATCTCATCGCCTACGATGACTGCAGCATTGTGCAACCGTGGCTGATTACCCTTGACACCGAAGATGTAGTGAGCCTTCTTGGATTCGACGATGAAGCTAGCAGCCTTTCTCTGGGCATGCAGTGCATCAGCGGTGATGACCGTGCCGACGATCTCGAGAGGTTCGAGCAATGGAGCAAAGGCGAGAATCTCGTTCGTCTTATCGTTTTCTACATTGCGTTGACCAATAACCATTCCAGTATCATGACGAAGCGCTGAGAA
>NZ_JXUW01000031.1 GCF_000949255.1 Ferrimicrobium acidiphilum DSM 19497
GGCGACAGAGACGGATTTAGAGGGTGAGAAGGTGAGATCGAAACCAGCTACTGGCTTGCCGATCTTCTTTTCTGCTTGGGCCTCTTCAGCCTTGATCGTTTCGATCGCCAAGGCTCGATCCTCCCCTGTGAGGGTCTCTGGTAACCTGGCAACTTTGGCCTTGATCCGATCGCTCATACTCACCCGTCGGATTCGTAACGCCTGTCCAACTGGATCACCAGTGAGGGGATCAGCAACGAGTCCAAGCATGTTCCACAGCTGGGATTCGGTGACCTCTGAGTCGTGCTCGATCCCCTTTCCCTCTCCGAGATCAGCCAGACCCCTACCCTTCCATCGACCCGGTGGGGTGCCAGACTCTGCGTAGTAACGGGTTAGTTCTGAGCTCTGATCTCCTCGGCCATCGCCAACGGCGATCGAGTCCATGAGGTACTTATAACCCTGGCCGAGGGAGAGCTTGCGAATGGTGAGCATGGGAGTGTTCCTTTGGTCAAGGGGTGCCGAGTACGCCCTTGTTGGAGGGCCCAACGGTTGGAAATCTGTCACGCACATTGACGAATGCCTGTTCGAATCTCGCGGTAGCGGCCTCGGATGCAAGGTGTGTGGTAGGAACTTCGTCAGGTTTTGGGTGTTTGGGGTTAGGTCAGGCGTTGGGCACCGGCTGGGCTCTGGTTGGGGCCAGCGGTTAGGAATCGGGGTGATCCTGGTCTACTTGGGTTGGGCAGTAATATTTATGGCTCTGCTTGGCAGCCTTTCGGGGTCTCCGTAAAACCCGTGGCGGTTCAGAGCACCACTACAGGCTGCCTCGAGACGCCCTGGTGAGTACGTCTTTGCAAGGCTCATAATGCCAAGACAGCTGCGGTATCCCTGTTCTGGGTGAGGACGGCGCTCGAGTAGTCCCTCAACCAGGGTTCCCGTCATTGGACCGGTGGTCTTGGCCCAGTTGATAATGCGTGAGGGGCTCCACTCGAGGTGAGCCCGGTGAGAGGCTGGCATGTGCGAGGGGTCCGTGGTAAAGCCGTAACGGATGCTACTGCGTGGGTGGAGGGCCTATAACAATTAGGCTCTTCAGCCTCCACTCCCAGCAAGTACTCTGACGGGTTCCGCCTGACGACTCTGGGTCGAATTTAGGTATGGTGAAGGACATGACATGGATTACTCCAGAGCCGCCCAACGACGGCCTCGCCCCTGACACAGGCGACATCCGACTGATACTCCAGGGTTACCTCGATCACTACCGACTGACCTTGCTTCGAATCTGTGCAGGGTTGAATGCTGAGCAGCTGGCGCTGAGACCTGTAGCTCCCTCGACGCTTTCACTACTCGGGCTGGTTCGGCACATGACAAATGTCGAAAGAACGTGGTTTCGAATACGTGCTGCTGGGGAAGATGTCGCCCCCCTCTTTACGACCACCGACGAAGACTTCGACGATCTCGACACAGCGAGTGCTCAGCAGGCGATCTCCGACCTTCCCGCCGAGTGGGCACGGTGCGACGCTGCGGTAAAGAATCTACCGCTTGATCACATCGTGGATGTGCGCGGACAAGAGGTGTCGCTCGCTTCGATCTACATCCACCTCATCGAAGAATGGGCCCGTCATGCTGGCCACGCGGACCTGATCCGCCAGTCCATCGATGGGGTTACCGGCCGCTGATCCGTTTCTTTCGCAGCATGTCTCTGTCTTTAAATTGAGATCCATCGTATGAGTGGGGTGCAAACGATGCTCGAATAAACAGCGCAGATATCCACAATCTCGCTGCCACCTACCGCCAGGAAAGTTATAGAGGTGGTCTCTTTGAAACCTGACCTGGCGTCACCGGTAGAAGTGTAGGCACCACACACCGGATAGATGGTCTTGCATCTGGAACCTGAGATGGGCTCGGGTACAGCGTCGACGAGTGCTAACATCCAGACGCACCATAGGTTACCCTGAACTCGGCAGCGCAGAACCATGTAGAGTAACACCATGGGGGAGTAAGTTCAGACTAAATTCCCTACTTATATGCGAAGATCTGCTTTCCGTCTACTCGCCCCTTTGGTATGACCGACAACTCTCACCCTCGTCTTAGAGAACTGCATGCGCAGCGAGAGAGCGCCCTTCGCACTTGGCTGGTCGTCAACGCCGCACTGTTGGGCGCTATCGAACGGCTGGGCCAATTGCGCGCAGCCAAAGCCGAAGCACTGAAAGCACGAGGGATCTCTGCCCACCAGCTCGCCCAGTTCCGCCGCTGGGAGCAGGGTGCGGCGAAACCTACCGAATATCGGACCCTCGCAAGCTACGCACAGCACCGCCACATCATCGCCCCGATCGATCGGCGGTGGGACGGAGTGATCACTACTGCTCAGGTCGAGGTCGATCGAGCCACCACCGATTTAGCCGTAGCTACTGCTGATCTGCTCTCCACCATGCACGCAGCACTTGCCAGTGAATTGACCGGTCTATCAGTGCGTCGACTCTCGACGATTGTTCGTGCTGTAGCGAACACCCATTCTGCACCAACTACACGGACGGTACAACGCCCTTGACCGCTTTCCAGCGTCATGGCGCATAAATGAGAGGACCCCAGCGTAGAGCCCTCGAGAGACTACGGAGGCACCAAGATGGCATCGAAACCCACGGATGCACAGCGGGCGATCCTGCGCGAGAAGGCGAGAGCTGACAACCACGCAATGCATGCGGCACTCACCGCCGCAGAGCGTCTCGCCGATGCGAAGGCATCCCGGGAGACCACCATTGCCGCAGCAGACAAGGCGCTAGCTGAGGCCACGAGCATCTACCACTCGGCGATCGAGGAACTCGTCTCGCGAGTCGGTAAGGAGACTACTGCCGAGCTCCTGGGGACTGAGGCCATTTCCGCTGTACGTCACGCGAAGCGCTGACGATTTAACCGGTCTGGAGATCGTATAGATCGGTGTGCCATCTGTCAGAGATAGTCTGGAGACGTGGCAAGTTCTTCGCGACGGTCAGAGTCGCTCCACCAGCACGGGCCACAACCTCACGACGAATCCTGGTGTCAGTTCGCCAACTTCCCCTGCCAGCACCTCGGCAAGGGACGCCTCATCGGTATTGAAGGACAGCTTCTGAGTCGCCAGTAACAGGGCACCGACTGCAGCACCCGATGCACTGTCGCTGACTCGAATCGGCCCCGGGCGCTCTGCTCGAAGAGAGCATCCCGGCAACGTAGCGCCAGGACGTGTCCCCGGAGAGGTTCATGAGCTCCTTTGGGGAACATCCTCCTTCATGCGTCGCCCATTGTCTCCAGAAACGTCCTGGGCGTCATCACCACAAGCCCCGAACGCTGCACCGCGGTGAGATCCGGGTCCCCCGATACCAGCACGTCGACCCCCGCCACCTCCGCCAGAAGGACGAGGAAGTCGTCATCGGGATCACCGGTGATGGGATCGTCCTCTTCCGGAGGATCGTCCATGATGACTGCCAACTCTCGGATCGTACTCACGAACAGGTGCGCGTCCTCGATGCTCAGATACCGCCGGAACTTCGGGCGGCAAAGCACGTCCTCCAGCTCGGCGAGTAGCAACGGCGAGGCAACGAGCCGAAATCGCCCAGCCAATGCTCCAAGGAGCAGGCGGGCGGACACGCCCTCTCGCGACGTGACGGCCGCCACGAAGACATTCGTGTCAAGGACAATCCGGCGCGGCTCACCCACCGCTCACCGTTCGTGCCCGTCGCTCTCGACGGACCGCACGCACCTCGGTCACTGCCTGAGCGAGTGCTGCATCCTCGTCAAGGTCGCTCGTATAGCCGACACGCTCCAGTAGCTCTCTCAGCTCATCCCACGCCGCCTCCACGTGGCCGCTTCGAAGATATGACCGCAGCGCGTCCTCGATGACAGCACTCTCGGACCGATTGGAGGTGAGCGCAGCAGCCTTCGTCGCTGTGAGTACGTCGGGATCGAGGTAGATGGTCGTCTTCTTCTTTGTCATACCTTAAGTCTACCACTATCCCATTATTACGTTATGACGTAATGACGGCACTATGACGTCCGCTCTCAGTTGTGTGAGGTCGAGCATCTCCCAGGATCACGTGGAGCCGCACAGCTTCAAGGCGCTTAGCTCAGGTATTCGCGGAGGACTCCGTCCTCTTCCCTTAATTCCGTGCCCCCTCTCCGTGCCTATTGCGCGCACAGCCCACGCGGGAGAGGACATGGTCTATACCGCCACCGACACCGCAGAACCGGTCGCGCATCAGCTCGGCGCATCCGCACCGAAGATCAACGACGCTCCCTATACCAAAAACATCCATTTCGCACGGAACCTTGAGCTGGTGGTGAATGCTGCATTGGTGGGTATTATCGAACGGCTGGGCCAATTGCACGCAGCCAGAGCCGAAGCGCTGAAAGCACAAGGAATCCCTTCCCACCAGCTCGCCCAGTTCGACCGGTGGGAGCAGGGCGCGGCGCTGTTTAGGCCAGCATCGGCGCCGCGTCGCCAACGCAAGGCGGTAGTTGTGGCCACGAGCATCTATCACTCGGCGATCGAGGACCTCGTCTCGCGCATCGGTCAGGAGACTACTGCTGAGCTCCTGGGGACTGAGGCCATTTCCGCTGTACGTCACGCGAAGCACTGACGATTTAGCCAGTCTGGAGATCGCATAGATCGGTGTGCCATCGGTCAGGGATAGCCTGGAGACGTGGCAAGTTCTTCGAAGCTCGATCGCCCAACGATTCGAACGGTGGTTTTTGATGTTGGTGAAACCCTCGTCGATGAGTCTCGTGAGTACGGCTCCTGGGCCGACTGGCTTGGCGTTCCCCGCCACACCTTCTCAGCAACCTTCGGTGCGGTGATCGCCAGTGGGGCGGACTACCGCGATACCTTCAAAGTGTTCCGTCCTGGATTTAACCTCACAGCCGAGCGCGAGGCGAGGGCTGTCGCTGGTGAACCGGAGAGCTTTGGTGAGTCTGACCTCTATGCAGACGCCAGGCCCACTCTCGCCGCTCTCCAGGCCTCAGGTCTGGTCGTTGGGATCGCCGGGAATCAGACCGCACGAGCCGAAATGATCCTGCGCAACCTAAACCTCCCCGCCGATTGGATCACCACCTCTGAGCATCTGGGGGTTGAGAAGCCATCACCAGAGTTCTTTGCAGCTATCGCGAGCTTGGCGGGTTGCGAAACCTCGGAGATCCTCTATGTGGGGGACAGACTCGACAATGACATCTCACCAGCCCAAGCGACGGGAATGGCCACTGTGCTCATTCGGCGTGGGCCCTGGGGTCATATTCTGCACGACCCTGAGACCGAGGCACGATGCCTTGCCACAATTGCGTCTCTGTCCGAACTGGTTGACTTACTAGCCAGCGGCTAACAATTCCCGCTCGCGCCTACGTAGTTCCTTCGCCCAGCTGGTACCCGCCAATGCGCCTTCGAGCGCTGGCAGGCGATCCAGGGCGGTTAGGTACTGGCGCTCGCGCACCAGCGTCAGAGCCTCTATTGCGTGCTCGATGGCCAGTTCTGGCGCATCGTTGCCGTAGGCCAACGCTAGGTCGAAAGCTACCACGGCTTGCTGCTTCACGCTTGTGATCCCCTCAAGGGCCACCGCCAGTCGATCGATCGCCTGTGTGTGTTTGCCAACAGAGAGAGCCACCGAACCGGCAAACGATTCAAACCGACTCTCGTCGTACCAGTCGAACCACTCCGGAACGTCGCCTGCGCGCGACATCCCATCAGCCGCACTTCGAATCTCCTTAGCCGCAGTATCTCGCTCGCCCACTCTCGCTGCCAGCTCAGCACGAGTGCAGTGGAGCCAAGAGCGCAGCAATGGTTGCCCACGGCGCGGTGCGGTAACGTCTGATCTTCTAAGCCACGCAGCGGCACCCCTGGAATCACCGCCAAACCCAGCGACAAAGGCGCGATGGGCAAAGACAGCTGCGAGCAGAGGCGCGTCTCCCCCATTTTGGGCTAATGCCGCCGCGGTGGCAAGGTGTGCATCGCCCGTTGCCGGATCCCCGCGATCAAAAAACGCGAGCCGTCCGGCGAGCAGGCCAGCCCATGCTGTTGCGACCGCGACATCGGCCCGCCGCGCTCCAGCATTTGGTAGGCACGACATGCCTTCGGCCAACAGGTTCACGGCTTCAGCTTCAATCCACTGTGGGATTCCCGAGGCGTATCGTTTCGCGGCTGAGCGAACACGATCCTGGAAATCGGCGAGTTCAGCGGACCCCAGTGTCCTTGTCGGTGCAAGAGCGGAACTCGCAACCAGCCCCAAAGACCGAGCGGTAGCGGCGGATGCTGACAGCGCTGTTATCGCAAATGCTCCCGCCAAGAAGTCGCGCCTCGTCATCTTAGACTCGACAAGCGGAGTATCGCGATCAGCTAGATCGGGGAGCAGAGCACGCAGGTAGGGCCACCAGCGTGCGCTCGGCGCGGATCGCCCCGTTTCCCACCGTGCGATCTGCCCTTGTAGGTTCTCGGCCCTCGTGGGACCCCAATCCTCTCCAGCAGCCCGTATCGCCGCTAAAAGTCGTTCCGCTAACTGCATTTGCGTGAGACCAGCAGCGGTTCTAGTTTCTCGTAGACCCCCCGGCATGCCACGGATTGTAGCGGAAGTCACCATAAAACTAGCTGAAATCGCTTAATCTCACATATTTTTGCCCGATTAACGCACAATTCGTCCACGGTTTACTGGATTGTATGACACCTACTACACCTCAAACCAACCCGGCACCATCGGACACTATTGAAGCGCCGCCTGCTGGCATCCTGCTCGACATTGACGAGGCTGCTACAGCCCTTCGAATAAGCCGTTCGCGTCTGTTCCAGCTCGTCAGCTCTGGACAGCTTCTCTCGGTGAAGTTGGGGCGGAGACGATTATTTCGCCGTGCTGACCTTGAGGCGTTCGCCTCAGCTCTTGCGCCAACACCTCCGGCGAAAGGCTCCCGAGTGCGAACCTCGGGCTCGATGAGATAGGAACCAGAGTGAGTAGTCTCACACAGCTCATCGAGTCGGCTCCGATCTTGCCTGAGGTGCTCCGCAGAGCCTGCAGTGTCTCGGCGGGGAGCGGGCTCCTCGATCATGACTACGCGCTCTTAGCGAGTGTCCTCCAACTTGACATCCGTTGGTCCGCCGAGGTCCAAGGGTACGCAACCCGCCACTATTCAGGTGAAAATGCGGATCGCGTCGTGCGCCGAATTTGCGCAGCCACCGCCCGAGTACAGTCCGGATCATTGACCCTTCATGATGGCGTAACCCAGGCTGGTCGAGTAGCGCCAAGGCGACGCCAAATTGACTTCCATAAAGCGGCTCTATATCTGTCTACAGAGATGGCAACTTCGCTCCCTGTCGAGAATGTCCATGGAGATCAGGCACTGGATGCCTTGTTGCCTGCGTCGATCAAGGGATTGAGACGTATCTCCGGTTACACTCCCACCCCGGCTGCAGTCGACACAGTTCACACACTGTGGTCCCGAGTGAAGGAGGTCCTACTTGACTACCCAGATCTCCATTTCACTTCCAACGCCTTCGCCGCGATGGAGGCGGCCTGTCCACCATCCATACCTCCAGCATCATTTACGGCAGTTCGCCGCTTGCTGGTCGGGACGCGACCCGATCACCGTGTTGCTGCAAGACCATCGATTCTTGCTGCCTATTCGCAACGACTGTGGCCGACCGATTGGACTCTCGTGCGCAGCCATGTCGCGGATTTGATCCGCGCCGATCCGGCTATCGGTGCTCTTTCACCCACGGCACGAGATGTCGCAGTACGGCCCTACATTCGATCACTCTCTGCCCGGGCACCCGATCCCAACCACAATCCCGAAGGTGAGATGTCAAACGCAATCCTCCAAGTTGCGCTTTAAGCAATCCGCAATTGCCCGAATTCGATTGCCAACGTAACCCTGGCTAAGTGCCAGAGACTGACCAGAAAGGAGTAGCTGTCTGGTGACTACCATCCCGTACGATGAACCTGACTGCCCACCGTTCGACGCATTCGAAGAGGACTACGAGATTGGCTGGGAAGATGACGGAGAGGTCGGTAACGCTTATTTGGCAGATCATCCACCAGAGATTCCCCTCCGTGTAGTCAACGGGGGTGAAACCTCAACCTCCGAGTCGTATCGAGCCCGCGATCAGGCGCGGCGAAACATCGAAGCCCTCACCTTTGACGACGGAAAACGTACTGTCACAATCACAAGCGCGCCGAAGCGCCTCTATGCAATCCTTGCCGCCTACTTCTGGCCGGTTCGCGACACCTCTGGCCAGGTCTGGCTGATTCCTCGTCGCGAGTCGACGCCACGACCCAACGGTGGGGTCTGTGTCCCCCTCATGGCCGATTGGACAGTCAATCGAGCTATCGCTCGCTTCGCTGAGTATTTCCCGCATGCGAACCTGCCCAGCAAGGACGCGGTGCTGACCGCTCTTCGAGCCCTAGCTGGAGAGGCAGAGGAGGTCGGTGACTTATGGGTCCGTTGGGGAAGAGCGGACGACGGCGCTCTCTGGTGGGATGCAGGAACTGGACGTGAATTCATTCGAGTAGACAAGGACGGGTGGACGCTCCACGCCCGACCGGGATGTTACTTCCGCTCCGGTCCGACCCGTACAATGCCTACTCCCGTCCGTGGCGGCGACCTCGATGACATCTGGAACTTTGTCCCCGTCAAAGCGGCCGACCGTTCACTCGTTGTTGCCTGGATGCTCACAGCGATGCATCCCGACCGAGAGACCGCGGCGGGCATCCTCTACTTGACGGGACCTGAGGGGTCTGGAAAATCTACGGCCGCCGACAAGATCACCGAGGCAATAGGGTCACCAATAGCACGCAAGAAGTTAGATATGCGCCGAGGTGACGATCGGGACCTGATCGTAGGTGCTTCAGCAGGATGGGTGCTCGGCCTGGATAACCTCTCGACCCTGACCGCTGAACAGCAAGACCTGCTCTGCACGCTTGCAACCGGTCACGAGGAGACGTATCGCGTCCTTCACACGACGACCGACACGGTCACCCTGTCCATCCGTCGCCCGATCACGATGACCTCGATTGACGTACCCGTCCTTCGTCCCGATCTGATCTCCCGAATGGTGCCCGTGTCCGTTCAAGGGCTCGATGCCCCATTACCGGAGGATGAGATCGCCAAAGCCTGGCGGGCATCTCAGCCTGCCATCTTCGGCGCCGTTCTCGACCTCCTTGCCGCAGTCATGGCAGCTCCACAGCCCATCTCACCACCGGCAGTGATGCCTCGTCTCGCAGCTCTTGGCCGGATAGCTCTCGCTGCAGATCGAGAACGAGGCACAGAGACGCTCCTTCGTCTCGCGGCCGTGGCATCGGAGCTCCTTGGTGATACCGTGACCGACGACCCATTCTTCGACGCGCTCGCCCTGACTATTCGGGCCAAGTGGAGGGGCAGCGCCGCTGGTCTATTGGAGGTTCTTGACCCCGATGGTGAGCTTGCTCGCCGCCACGGGCGTAACTGGCCCTCAGCGAAGGGGGTGTCTGCTCGACTGAAGAGATCCCAGCGAGCTCTCGAAGGAGCCGGATGGTTCCTCTCGGCCGATCACCTACCAAATAACCGTGGTCAGGTGTGGACCCTGACCCCTCCGGGCCTCTGACCAGCAGGCATGCCCTTCAGTTGGCAATGAGACCACCCCACAACCGAACCAGACGTCGCTCGGGGACCTTCTGATCTGGTCCTCTTGTACAAAGCTAGACCACAGGGCTAGGGAATTCCTTGTGGTGATTCCTGCGCTCTAACAGCAAACAAATTCCCAATCCTGAACAACCGGGATCGTCAATCAGCTCCGCCTCGCAAGTGCGGAAACCGCTGCGCAAGTGCGGAAGTGCTGCGGCAACTTGCGCTCATCCATAACTCTCCCACCTGGGACTTTTGACCCGACAGCTACCGTCACTTTTGGAACTTCCGCAATTTCCGCAAAAATACTTGGCCTCTGAACAGCCCTTTAAGCGGAAGTCCTCCTTCTTGTACCATGTTTTAGAAGTTCATAGAGATAGAGAGGAAGGAAAAAAGAGGCGCAAATCAGTTTACGCGCTCACTTTCCGCAAACTCCCAGGTCATTAGTCTGATTCACCTTCATCACTTCCGCAGTTTCGAGTGACACTTCCGCAGTTTCTTTCAACGCACGGGTCCCCCCGTCCCTGAATATCCTCTCTGTGACGCTTTTCCTGTCAAACGTCACAGAGACGTGGACCACAAGTTCTTACTCACCATCCCTGTCGTCGCCCTTGCCGGCCTGGTGGGCCTCGTCACTCTATTGGGCGGAGCTACCGGGCCGGCTTCCCAACAGGCTTCACTCTCGACCTTGGTGAATATGGCGGGCTGCCAGTCCACTGGACTGCTCGCCTCTCTCGATCCTGCACAGTCGGTGAACGCTGAGACGATCGTGTCGGTCACCGCCGCGGCATCAGGCGAGTCGACCCAGGCTGAGCAGATCGCGCTCATGGTGGCGATCACCGAGAGCGGATTGCGCAACCTCGGAAATACGAAGGTGCCGGGTTCGAACAGCGGGCAAGGAATGGGCAGCAATGGTTACTCGGTCGGTCTATTTCAGGAGCAGGCACAGGAGGGATGGGGGACGATCGCCGAGGAGTCCAACCCTGCCGACGCGGCAGGTCTATTCGTTCAGCGCCTGCTTGCGATCCCCGGTTGGCAAAGGATGAAGCCCTGGCACGCCGCACAGCTGGTCCAGGGATCGAAGTTCGCCAACGGTTCGAATTACAGGAGGCACTGGTCAGAAGCTGGCGCCGTACTGGCCAAGGTCACTGGGTCGTTCACGACAGCGGGTTGTGGCGCTGGGGTTGGTGGCGGTCTCGCCGAGGTAGCAAGCTCCTACGGTCTCCCCTCCGGATACACCATTCCCGTCGGCACAACGCCGAAAGCACGCCTTGCTCTGACCTATGCGGTCAGAAAACTTGGATCGAAATACGTGTGGGGTGCCGCGGGGCCGAACTCCTTTGACTGCTCAGGCCTCACGATGATGGCATGGGCACAGGCCGGCGTCACCCTCGATCATTACACCGTTGATCAGATGCGCGAGGGCCAAGCGGTCGCAGCGAGTGCGATCGCCCCCGGCGATCTTGTCCTCGTGCCAGGCACGGACTCGCCGGGCCCCGGATTGCCGGGTCACGTTGGCATCTACCTCGGTGACGGACTGGTTGAGTCGGCAGTTGATCCACAGCTTGGCGTCGTCGTGCAATCCTTCGCGAACTTCGTCTCGGGCGGCCTCGACGCGATAGTGAACCCCGCTGGTTAATTGGTGACGGTTTTCCGTCGGCGCGAAGCCTAGGTAGTAGGGACCGCGCCGTGCGACCCTCGACAGGGAAGGAAGACAAAATGTTCAACCTACTTGCGGTTAATATCAGCCCGAATACCTCTGGCCTCCCGGGCATCGCCGAACTGGAAAATATTGTTGGTGCTCTGCTCACCGTCGGCCTTGTCGCGGCCGTTGCGGGCGTCATCGTCTCTGCGATTGTGTGGGCACTCGGCCATCATTCGAGCAATCCGAACCATACCTCGAGAGGCAAGACGGGCGTGCTCGCTAGCCTCATCGCCGCGCTGCTCATTGGCGGAGCCGACGTATTGGTCAACTTCTTTGTCGGTGCGGGGCGCGCATTGTAATGAGCGTTCACCCTTATCGAAAGTGGGCGATCGGTGCTGGGGTGGTAGTACTCCTAGTTGCCGTCGGCCTGGTCGCTGGCCTAGGTGGTACCCCTGGAGGAGGTCGATCCGGTGCGCCGGTCCTTAAGAAGGCGCAGCACGTGTTGAAGCCACAATACTCTCCCCCACTCACCACAGCTGGGGGTGGCTCCGCTCAACAACAGTCCGACAATGCTAAGATTGCGACCGCCAATGAGGGCAAGGGCGCTCAGTGGGCCGCGATCGAGACCTTGGCTGCTCCAGCCCCGGTCGCCTCGCGTGCGTTCCCCGCCATCTCCAACGCGACCCGCCAGGGAGCAGACACCTACGCGTCAGCCTTCGTGAGCGAACTGTTAAGCATCGATTTTGCCAAGCAGTCCCGCCCGTCCTTGCTTGCCTGGGCGCAGTCGGAGATGGCCCCTGATACGTTGCCAGGCACTCCGGCTCGGGCATCGACGCGTATCCTGTACGCGAACCTTAGCTCTTCGACGAGTCCGGTGCCCACACCAGCGACGTGGTCGGCCAATGCCGCCGCCGGTGTCACCTGGGCGGTGTCGGGGGTCAACGAAACCATAGCTCCACTGTGGTCGGATGCTCTCGCGACCGGCTGGGTACCCCCTGATCCGCGCATGGTCGGACTCGATGTCACCGGCACCCTGACAATCACACAGAGAGGACACGCACCAGCGGAACGGCCGTTCTCTCTCCAACTCGAGCTCGGCACGGCAGAGTATCACAGTGGGTATGGCGCACTGTCGGTCAACAAATGGACTGAGGGGTAATCGCGGTGCCGAACCTTAACCCCATGAGCGTCCTTACCAGCCTGCTCAGCTCCGGTGCGAAGTCGCTAGCTGGCTCGGCCTTCCAAGCGATAGCCAAGTACTTCTCCGACGCCGCTACCAAAGTCTGCGTCTGGCTCTGGCAACAGATCGGTAGTGCCGCAGCGATCCAGTTGGGAGGCTCCTGCTTCGATCGTCTCCTGGGGATCCTCATGGCTATCGCGGTGGTGGTCGGGATGGGGTTGTTCTTGATCCAGATCATCCAGTCGATCCTGCGTCGTGACGTAGCCGGCCTAGGTCGTGCTGCCAAGGGGTTACTGATTGCCTTCCTCGGCGGAGCGGTTGCGATCGCCATCACCAATCTGTTGTTGTCTGCCACCGATAGCCTCTCCAATGGCGTGGTCCAGGCGGCCACTGGGGGAAGCATGTCCACACTCGGCAACTCGATCATGGGTACTACCGCGCTGACCGCAATCCAAAACCCGGCAGCCCTCCTGATACTGTCGCTCATCATCATCGTGTCGGCGGTCGTCATTTGGGCGGCTCTAACCGTCCGCAAATTGCTGATCATCCTGGCGGCGGTCTTTGGGCCGCTGGCATTTGCCGGAGCATTGGCGGACATATCGACCGGCTGGGTGAAGAAGTGGATCGAGGGCATGATCGCCCTCATTGCGTCGAAGTTGATCCTCGTCACGATCCTCATCACTGGCTTCTACACTCTCGTTCGCGGTCTTGGCGCGGTCGGGGCTGCTGGTGCTCCGTCAGGGACCCAAGCGGTTACACAGGTAGCGTCAGGAGGTCTGCTGCTGCTGATGGGTGGACTCGCGCCTTGGATCGCTCTGAAAACGGTCCACTTTACGTCCGATCACATGTCCCAGCTCCACGGCCAGGCTGGCAACATAAAGTCGGTCACTCAGACCGCGGTTGCCGCGCCACAGAAGGTCTCGGCCATGGGCCAACGGGCCGTCGGTGGTAGGGTGATCACGCCTCGGTCTCCCTCGTCGCATGGTTCCACCGGATCGACGGGTCCATCAGGTTCGAGAAGTCAGCCAGGTTCGACGAGTCAGCCGGGTTCGGTCACCGTGGCTGAGCCCGCTGGTGCTGGCGCCGCAGCTGCTACGAGTGCTGCTGGCGCTACCTTTGGCAATGGAACCCGCGCTTCTAGCGCGAGCGCATATGGGAGGATAGGCACAACTCCCACCCCAACTTCGACTCCCCTACCCTAGCCCAACCAGTAGAAAGGTAGCGTTTTGACCACCTCATCTTCATCCTCCACAGCTGGTCCTCCCTCCGTCCGTTTCGGGCGCCAATCCACGCGAGGCGTCTTGTTGGGTTTCTCCTTGCCGCGTGTCATCGCTATCGGCCTATCCGCCATCGTCGTCGTCATCGGTCTCACCGTAGCTGGCGGGATGGGCTTCATGATCTCTGCCCTCGTTTGGGCACCGCTGATGGCGTCGGCCCTGATGAACGTCAGAGGTAAGCCAGCCATCGAGTGGGTGTCGGTCGCGGGCCAGTACTGGGGTCGTAAGCAGAAAGGCCAAACCGAGTTTCGGTCCAAACCATCCAAACCACGCCCAGCCGGCACGCTCGCCTTGCCGGGAGATGCCGCCTCACTGCGCTTCTACGACGATCCAGTTACAGGCTGTGTCATGGTTCACGATCCGCATCGCAATACGATCTCTGCGACCCTCCTGGTCGAGCACCCAGCCTACGTTCTACTCTCCCCTGATGAGCAGGTCACCCGGGTCTCTGCGTGGGGGCGCACCCTTGCCTCTCTCGGCCAGTCGGGCACTTGTGCTACCCTGCAGGTGCTCGAGGCCACCGTGCCAGACCCTGGGGTCGGTGTCACAGGATGGTACGAGAGCCACGGCGTTCGCAACGGAGGTTGGGCGGACGAGGCATATCGCTCACTGCTTGAGATGACCTCGTCGGGCTCTTCGACACATCGCACGACTATCACCATCGCTCTCGATATGGGGGCCGCGGCCCGGGCAATCACCGCTGCTGGGAGGGGGATGCGGGGAGCCGCAGCGGTCCTCTCGGCTGACATGGGTGCGATCGAGCACAGCCTTCGCACCACAGGCTTGCGGGTCCAACACTGGCTGTCCGCGAGCGAGCTGGCAGCTATCGTCCGAGCGGCCTATGACCCCGCGAGCAACGTCCTGCCGGACGGGCCAGGAGCAAAGCTCGAGACGGCGGGTCCGATCGCCATCTCAGAGCACTGGGATCGCTTTCGCTCCGACTCCGGGTTCTCCAGCGTTCTCTGGATCAGCGACTGGCCACGGATCGACGTGCCGCCGTCCTTCCTCCATTCGCTGGTGTTCTCGCCAGGGGTGCGAAAATCCATCTCTATCGTGACTCATCCTGTAGGCACAACGGAGGCGCTGAGGTCGATTCGCAAGGAGAAGACGGAGGCGATCTCGGACTCCCTACAAAAGGCGAAGATCGGCCAGATCGAAGACCTTTCGGACGCTCAGGAGTACCAGGACATTCTTGACCGGGAACGAGCGCTGATAAGCGGCCACGTTGATGTAGAGTTCTCGGGCTTCATCGCTATCTCCGCTCCCACCGAGGAGGCGCTGACGGCGGCCGTCTCACAGATCGAACGAGCGGCTGCCCAAGCAGCGTGCGAGACGCGCATCCTCTACGGGCGCCAGACGCAGGGCTTCGTCGTCGCCGCCCTCCCGCTGGGACGGGGAGTCTTTTGATGTTCTGGAACAGGAGTTCCAAGGAGCCGGGCCCCGGACGGATCCCTGGGCACGCTCGTGAGGAGAACACATCCTCTGAACCCATCGACGTCTCCACTTCGGCTCCAACGCCCTTTGGCCGGCGAGATGTTGGCTTGGCGCCAGACGGTGGTACGCCGATCGGCGCAGCGTTATTCACTCCGGCATCGGCCTCCCGTCGGGAACGCAAAGTGGCTGCCAAAGTGGCGGCTCAGGTTAAGGCCGAGCATCGAAGGGCACTGATGCAGCAGCAGCGCGAGGAGCTGGTAGCCCTTCGCGCCGAGCGCAGAGCCGCGCAGTATCTCCCTGCACGCGGCGAGCCCGGGCCTTGTGCCCTTCGGACTTACCTCCCACTGAGAGTGAAACCCCATCGAGCGACGACGGAGGTACTCTCTGGTGCCTACCCGTTTCTAGCCGAGGCCGGACTCGGCTCCGAAGGCGTCCTCGTCGGCCATGATTCATGGTCTGGTGCCGCCTTCGTCTTCGACCCATGGGTGTTATATTCGAAGGGTGTCCTGACCAACCCCAACATTCTCCTCGCCGGGATCATAGGTAGAGGCAAGAGTTCACTGGCCAAGAGCCTCGCAACCCGTTCTATCGCGTTCGGTCGCAAGGTCTACGTCCCCGGCGATCCGAAGGGAGAGTGGACCGTCGTTTCTAGAGCCGTCGGCGGTGCCGCAATCGAGCTTGGCGGAGGCCTGTCCGCCAGGCTGAACCCGCTCGATGAGGGCCCACGTCCGAGCAGCATGACCGATGCCGAATGGATCGCCGTGACTCGTCAACGGCGGCGCTCGCTCGTCGGGGCCCTTACCGAGTCTGCGCTGGGCCGTGAATTGGCTGCCGTCGAACACTCCGCCCTCGACGCGGCGCTCGAGACCGCAGTGCGGGAAAACAGCGTCCCGATCCTACCGCATGTCGTCCAGGCGCTCTTCGACCCGCGAAGCGCTGTCCTCGGCTCCAGCCTCGAGCAGCTTGCCAGAGATGGTCGGGAGGTCGGACACGCGTTGACTCGTGTCGTATCAGGCGACCTAGCTGGCCTCTTCGATGGGCCATCAACGGTACGATTTGACCCGTCCTTGCCGATGATCAGCCTTGACCTGTCTCGTATCTCCGGCTCAGACAGCCTGATCAGCATGGTGATGACCTGCGCGTCAAGTTGGATGGAGGCAGCCCTCACCGATCCCAACGCCGGGCAGCGATGGGTCATCTACGACGAGGCCTGGCGACTCCTGGCACAACCCGCGCTCTTGGCCAGGATGCAGTCACAGTGGAAGCTGTCGCGAGCACTCGGTATCGCAAACATGATGGTAATTCATCGCCTCTCCGATCTCGATGCGGTCGGAGATGCAGGGAGCGAGGCACGAGGCTTGGCCCTTGGTTTGCTCGCCGACTGCTCCACCAAGATCATCTACGCACAGGAGTCGGGTGAAGCGACGAAGACCGGCACCTCCCTCGGTCTATCAACCACCGAGGTCGCCCAGCTTCCCGATCTCGAGCGTGGCGAAGGACTGTGGCGCCTCGGCGAGCGGGCCTTCGTCGTTCGCCACATCCTGACCCCCACCGAACTGGCCTGTTTCGACACCAATCAGCGCATGATTGGAGATGCCTAACGATCTCCTCCGTTGCCGCCGACCCTCACCATTCGCCCGTTATGTCCACCGTCGCTTACTGCCTTGTTGAACAATCCATGACGGGTTTTCTCTCCGTCACAACATAGGTAGTGGGTCAGCTTCCACGACCCCCGGATGCCAGGAGGTAGGTGCTCGTGACGTGGCGGACAATGAGCAAAGAAGAGCAGCGCGCGACAATGGCTGCGAAGGTCGCAGCCGCTCAAGCAATCCTAGAGGCTGAAATCGTCAAGCTCCATTCGGGTGAGGATTGGCTGAATTATCTTGACTTTGCGGCGAAGTTGCATGCTTACAGCCCCAACAATGCACAGCTCATCACCCTACAGCACGCCAAGGCATTCGAGGAGGGACGTGTAGAGGATCCGAGTCCTGGTTTCGTAGCGGGGTTCAACACCTGGAGAGCACTTGGACGACAGGTGGAGAAGGGACAGAGGGGCTATGCGATACTTGCTCCTGTGCGATACACGCAACGTAGCGTCGCCAACAGGGATGGAGTAGTTCGGGTTCTGCGCCCTGGTGAGGCACCCGATCCTGGAGAGACCGAACAAACCCAACAGGTACTCGGCGGCTTCAAGGTGGAGTATGTGTTCTCGCAGTCGCAGACGACTGGTGTGGCACTTCCGGAGCCACCAATGCCAAAGCTGCTGGAAGGTGAGGCGCCCTCCGGCTTGGGTGAGGCGGTCATGACCCTGGTAACGGAACGGGGTTTTACGGTTGAGACTGCTGCTTCTCTCACAGAACTCAAGGGGGCGAACGGCGTAACTGACTTCATGGCCCGTAGTGTCCGCATCCGCGAAGACATGGATGATGCGGCGATGGTAAAAACCATGATCCACGAGGCTGCCCATGTCCTCTTGCACGAAACTGCGCCCGGCTCGCTGCTTGACCGTCCTCGCCAAGAGGTCGAAGCCGAGTCGGTCGCCTTTATCGTGGCCGCTGCCCACGGCATGTCGAGCGGTGATTACAGCTTCCCCTACGTTGCCGCTTGGGCCGGTCCTGACCCAGCTAAAGTTATCGCCCAAACCCAAGCACGAGTCTCACAAGCCGCCAAGGTCATTCTTGGGGCATCTCCCGCTCCTCACACAACCGGAGGCAAGGTGCCCGGTATCGAATTGGCTCTAGCGCGGGCGGGATCTGAGCGGAATGTAGACCTGAGTCGACTTGAGCAGACGGACATCGGGCCCATAGGCGAGACCGATGTGGCGGCGTCCCAATGACGGCTATCTACGAAGCACTGATAGGGCGTGGAGCCGGAATCTTAGCTGGCCCGCATCCTGTTCTGCTCCTTTTCGTCCCGTGTGCCGTTGGGCTAACAGCGGGGACCGGCCCATTCACTGCTACTGATGATTCCATAGTTACCACAACTCATGTGCCCGCGCCTTGGACTGTACCCGCTGCGGTTGTCACTCAACGGGTTGCCGACATACTCAGGGCCGACACCTACGACCACTTGACGGTCATTCTCGCTACTGGAGTTGCTTGGGCGATGGGTCCGGCCGCCACAAGTCACGGTGCCTCTGCGATCTCTGTTGTGATTCTCTCTGCACCCCTGGCGCCTGTGTTGCAGGGACCGATTCCACGATTATGTTGTCTCAGCCATCTGATCGCGTTGGAGAACGGCCGCGTTCTGACTCTCGTCTCGCACCTTCGTGTCACTCTGCCCTCACAACTGGTTCTTGGCGTCGGCTGGCTTACCCGCCTCGTTGACGGCATGCTGACCAGCAGTGGCGCTGTGCTGTTCTGGTCATCATCCAAGTTCCACTTGGCCGTCCCTGTGCTCGATCACCCGAACTCACAGCTTGAGAGGCATGACCAGAGCACAGTTGTCGGCGAAAATCGCGACGCACCTCTGATCGGCTGTCACCACGTTGGTCAGGATCTTTCGACCTGGAGTGGGAGATAGCGATGCCATCACCGTCGCGCGGTAACCAGAGCGATGCCGACCTTGGCCTGATCGTCATCGTGGGCGTCATGCTGGTGCTGGGAACCCTGTACCTTGGCGGGCTAGCTAGCGCTGCCGTGAGCGGCCACGGGGTCCCGCGCTCTCCTCTTGGTGCGCTGGCGGCCTTCGCTCACCCTGGTGATCCTTCGATGGCCTGGGATGCTCCAGTCGGTGACCCAGTCATCTATTGGTCCACGCAACTGCTCCTCCTCACCGTCCTTGGCTCTCTGATCTATGGGGGTTGGCGAGTCTTCAAGCCGGCTCCGTCCCGACCACAACAGGCAAGCGCGGATCCGACGCAACTGGAAGGGATGGCTGAGCGTAAACACGTCGTGGTTGTTGCCGGACCGCGGACCTTGTTAGCTCAAGCCAAGGTACTCCGGCCATCGATTGACAAGCCCGGTCCTCATGACCTTGGCTTCTTCCTCGGAACGAGCCGTGGAGTGGAGTGCTGGATGGGGGTTCGGGACTCATTGGTGATCCTCGGACCGCCGGGTTCTGGCAAAGGCCTCAACCTGATCATCCCCTCGATCCTGGATGCACCAGGAGCCGTCATCACGACCTCGACCCGACCCGACAACCTTACCGTCACCCTGGCTGCTCGCGCGAGCGAGGGGCGACCGGTTGGCGTATTCGATCCACAGGGGCTTGCGATTGGTGCTCCCTCATCTCTGCGCTGGTCTCCGATCCGGGGTTGTGAGCGTCCCCAGACGGCGATGGTCCGAGCAGCCGCCCTCTGTGCGGACGCGGGCCGTGGGGTTACCGAGGCCAACTTCTGGCAGCAACAGACTCAGACAGCCATCCGGTGCATGTTGCACGCAGCGGCCGTGGCCAAACTACCCCCGGCGGTCCTCTATGAATGGAGCCTCTCAGCCGCAGCAGCCAAGGATGCCGTGGCGATTCTCTCGATCAACCCCAACGCAACTCCCACCTGGGATCGGGCACTCGATGCCATCGTGTCGGCCGATCATAGGCAACGAGACTCTGTATGGTCGATGGTCGGTAATGCTCTGGCTCCCCTCGCTGATCCCCAGGTGCTTGCTGCCGTGTCCCCCGTCGAAGGAGAGGACTTCGACCCGGTTGACTTTCTGAAACGCCGAGGGACGCTCTATCTCCTTGGCACCGCTACTGGCACATCGGCCACCGCTGGCTTGGTATCAGCGCTCGTCGAGGACGTGGTCGAGGTGGCTCGCCGCATGGCAGCCGCAGCCCCCGGGGCACGTCTCGATCCGCCACTTTGTCTCATTTTGGACGAGGCTGCGAACTACCCTCTGCCATCGCTTGGCTCGCTGATGTCAGAAGGGGGCGGCACTGGTATCCCAACGATGGTTGTTCTGCAGTCGCTTGCCCAAGCGAGAGACAGATGGGGCACCGAAACAGCCGAAGCCATTTGGGACTCAGCGACCGCGAAGATCGTGATGGGCGGCAGCTCGAACGCGAGCGATCTGGCCGACATCTCCCGGCTACTCGGCGAGCGTGAGGTTCAGGAGGTGAGCCAGTCGTATCAAGCTGGTTCCAAGTCGGTCTCTACCTCCATCCGGCGTGTCAACGTACTCGATCCGGCCACGATTCGGACCTTGAAGTTTGGCCATGGACTGCTATTGTTCAGAGCCTCACAACCGATCATCATGACCTTGCGACCCTGGATCAGCCGTCGGGATGCCGATAGCCTCCGAAACGATCAAGCCAGGATCGAAGCCCTGGTGCGCCAGGGCGCAATGGAGGTCCTGGGAGATGCGTGAGCCGCGTTTGGGCCTGGCCTGGTCTGGCCGACGCAGGGCGATGCGCCGCAGGTACAGCCTCTACATGAGTTCACCCGAGTGGTTCACGCGTCGTGAGCACTGGGTAAAGGAATGGAGTGACGCCCATGACGGGGGCACACCCCACTGTCTGATTTGTGGGATCGAGTGGACGCTTTCTGGTGATGACCTACACCATCGAACCTACGCCCGGCTTGGTCACGAACGCACCGCAGACCTGATTGCCCTCTGTCGTCCCTGTCATCGAGAGCTACATCGTCGGATGGAGGCGAATCCGGAGTGGCGAAGGCGACCGCGGGAGCAGGCGACCGACGTGCTTGTGGCACAGATGCGATATCAACGCAATTGGAAACAGATCAGCTAGCTATGGATTGTGATCACAACGAAGCGCGCCCTCCGATCCCTGATCCTCAGACGTCCTCTGATGAGGAAGGGGTTGAGAGCGAGGAAACCCCGAGACGCTCCCCTTCAATCGAGAACGCCTACGCACAGCTCTTGAGCGAGCTCGAAGGTGCCGATGACCTGAACATCCCCCCTCCAACCTTTTGGCCCGACATCCCGCTTGCCGATCTGCGCACCGAGTGGCTCTCACTTCGTGAGTGGGTCGAAAATCTCGTGCGGCGCTACCCCCACCTCGATCACCACGTCATCCCAAGTTGCTGGTATCTCCACAACGGTCACGTCGAGGCCCTCGCCGCGCTTCGAGATCATGAACGGATGAGCTTTGCCGAGAGCTCTCCGGCCTCCAGTCCGTCCCAGTGGCAGTGGACGTTTGCACAGATCGAGATGCGCCTGCGCGAGTGGACCGCACACGCCGGTTGCCTCTCTGTGCATCGCCCGACAACGGTCCAGCTCCGCCCCATTGATAATGATGAGTGGGAGAGCTTCTTGGCACAGGATTTAGCGGCGCGCCGCCACCTTTGATCGTGACTGGTTCATTGACGCTTTTCCACCTGTCCGTCGCGTGAGTAGGTGGTCCCTGAAGAGACCACGCGATAAGGAGGCAACAATGGCAGTCAAGACAGTGTGGCCAATTCATCATCAGTGTGGACATGACCAAGATCATGATCTCTCAGAAAAACGGGCGAGCGAGCGAGCTGGTTTTGCCCGATGGCTCGCCGGCAGAGACTGTGCTGAATGCTGGCGTATAAGCCGCGAGGCCAAGGAAACAAGAGCCAGCCAAGGTCGATTCACTGAGCACAGCGGACACCGAGCGCATCGCATCACACTATGGGAACGCAGATCGAGGATGCCTCACTTGGAGGGCTCAGACAAGGCGATCGAGTGGGCCCGAAGGGTCCGTTTCGATCTCCTGACCGCCGCTTATGCGTGTGTAGACACCGAGGACGGGTTCGTGGTCAGCGTTGAAGAGCCCGCTAAGAGCATCACGTCGGCCTCCTGGTGGATCGATCAGAGAGATGCCGACCCGGAGAGCCTGAGCGAATTAGTCCTCGATGCGGCTGGTGATTGCGTCACCAACACCGGATCAGTGAGCCCGTACTGAGATGACGACCTGGCTCGACCATCATGACATCGCGCTCGTCAATCGTGCGGTTCAAACATTGCGAGATGAGCAGCCTGCACGATGGGCTGAGTCTCTTGAGAGAGCTGGGGGCGATCCGCGGTTTGCGCTATGGCTAACGCTCGTCGACGATCTCGTCGCGAGCTACCCGCCGCTCGCCACCAATAACCCTCCATCTCTCCCGATCTCCCAACTACGCAGCCAATATTGTGCCGGAAGCTCCCCAATCTCCGCCGCCTCTAGCGCCCTGTCTGATGGGGGTGCCCACGCGACCACCGATCCATTCCCGATCACCCCTGGGAGGTGAGCATGTCTATTGATTTCCCAAACGTTCGTGCTCGCCACCCGCTTGCCGACGTAGCCCGCCGCACGGGCCTCGATGTGCCTACGAGCTCAGGCGATTACAAGGTCTGTTGTCCGATGCCCGACCACGATGATCCAAGGCCGTCCATGGTCCTTCACCTTCGCACCGATCGCTTCCACTGCTTCGGATGCGGGGCTCACGGCGACGTGATCGAATGGGTCCGCAGCATCTATCGCGTGAGCGTGAGTGAGGCTGTAGGGATGCTCGATGCCGGAGGCTCATTCCCCCCAATCCTCTCGAGATCCACGGGCCTTCCCAATACCAGAGCGACTGCTAGACCTGTCTCTGGCGCCGAACTGCCTGACCTCAATCGAACCTCTGCCGAGCGGGTCAGGGAGGCTCTGGCTGAAGCCTGGAGCTATTACAGCTATGCCAGGCTCCATGATGAAGGGTCCAACTATCTGCAAAATCGCGGCATCTTTGTCGTTGACCTGGAAACCGAGCTCGGCCGGCCGGTTGTCGGTCACACTCCCCACAAGTCACCTGACCAATTGATCGTTCGGCTCAAAGAGAAGGGATTCACGGATGACGAGCTGGTAGATGCTGGTCTGGCGCGACGCACCCCAGGCAGGCCGACGATCGACGCGTTTCGTGATCGAGTTGTGGTGCCTCTGCGAGATGGCACCGGGGGTGTGGTTGGGTTCATCGGGCGCTACGACGGTACGCGCGATGATGTACCGAAGTACCTGAACTGCACAAAGACCATAACCTACGACAAGTCCGTGAACCTCTACCGACCGAGCCGACATACCCTCGACCCTGACGCCCAAGTCATCGTCTGCGAAGGAACTCTCGATGCACTCGCTATCGCTGCAACTGCGGCGAGTGTCGGACTATCCGCCAAATTTGCACCCGTCGTTGAGTCGGGCTTAGCCATATCGGATGCGCAGTGGGAGACAATCCTGGCGATCCACCCTGGGTCCATAGTCCTCTGTGCGGATGGCGATGAAGCGGGCCGCAGGGCAAACGCACAGTGGGCGGCCGAGTTGGTCAAGAGAGGTCGCGAGAGCGTCATTACGTTCTGGCCGGATGGAGAAGACCCAGCCAGCTACCTTGCGAAACATGCATGCCCAGGATTAGCGTCCATTACCCGGGCCGAAGCCAGGCGGCCCCTTGACGATCCTTGTCGGCGAAGGCGAACGTATCCTGTGCCTGCTGACTTTGCACAGGCGCTCCTCCTGACTGATCTAGCAACAAGAACAGGGCGTCTGGGGGATCTGTCGGACTTGCAACCACTCAGCAGGTTCGGCCAGCGCAAAACCCGATCACACTTACGTAGAGCTGCGGATGCAGCTCGAGGCGTAGCTCCCGATGCGCTATTCTACACTTCACGGACCCCCAATGCCGGGGAGGCCAATTCTCGTTACGGTAACCGAACGCCTTCTGGCTGATGTAGTTACCGCGTGATCCATGCAACAGGCACCTAAGAGGTGAACACCTCTTACCGGAGGCCCGATGGCAGGTGGCCTCGACTCATCGCCTCTTTATCCCAGAAGCTGGCGTAGATACGCGGTTGCCCATTTGGCAATCTTGCTTCCATGAGTTGCTTCCACTGATTACGGATCCCACGAATCTGGTCGTCGAGGATTATGGCTGAAAGCGACTTGCGCATCTCATACGCAACGAGGTCGGCCATCTGAATCCCAATGGCTGATTCGGAGTTGGCGAACGTGATATCATCGAGCGGGCTGCCGGTGATTTCCTTAAGTTCCGCTGCGTATCGTCTTACTATTCCGCTGAGGTCACCCTTTTCGTCGCAAACGAGAACGAGTGCTTCGTGTGATTGGAATGTCATGTTCGTGTGGTGCTGTGCGTCCAGCATATCCTGCAAGACCTGAAAAAAGGCTAGAAGCCAGGGCGAATCGAGGTGAGCACCTGGATGGGCCCGGCGAATCATCGGGCCAGCGATCTCCTCGAAGCTGGCTAGGTCTACCCCAGTAGCATATATAGCGGGAACTGGCAGCGTGGTGTCGGTGATGAGGTCGCGGAACCGGCCGGCTAGCTCGCTCGTTCGCTAGGATTCCTCCACGACTCCCAGAAACCCTTACGGTGCTCACAATGTTCCATATGAAACTCGGGCATTTTGTACTCTTCGAGCAGTCGCTGCCAAGGCTGCGCTACGGATGGCCACTCTACAGCCCGAGCGAATACGCAGGCGATCGCCAAACTAGTGCCGTCTTCGCTCTCATCGCAATAGCCAGTGAACTTAAAGGGAATCACAATACCAAGCTACTACTAACGTGCTGCCCTGCTGTTGATGCGATTCTGCATCGAACCCGCTTGGTCGAGTAGAAAGACGATGCACGTCGGATTGGAACAGCTGATCTCTGCCGTGAACATACAACCCCTTTCAGCCAGACGCGAGACTTCTAGAAACAGAGTGGCAGCCGCACAGCCAGAATTCGTTCTGAGCCAAGTTCTATCACAGTCTCGTCATGCGTTCGATGAGTTTGTTCAAAGTTGAACTGCTCCGATAAGAGCAGTTCAACTTTGCGACGCAGAAATTAGCTTATTAGCCCTCTTCTCGGAGCCAGTGGGTGATTCGTATGTGGACTGACTCCTTGGACACGGGATTGAGAGCGTGTGGCGGCAACCGCGAAAGTGGGTTGGATCAGCTGGTGCCGAAGGGGCTCCACTGGCGCAGCTCTCGGGCTAAGCCCAGCTCTTCACGCCGCTATTTGATCGCGGCCCTGATCCAGGTGAGTCAGGGTCGTGATCGACGCGACCGGCGACGACAGAGACCGCCGACCGGGTGGAGGAGATGCCGAGGAGGGCGCTGACCATGTCTTCGCTTCTGTGCGGACATATACGAGCCCGACAGTTATGAATGGAACTTCTGCCGCAGAACACTAGGTGTTAAGGGACGGGCTATTCCGTTTTGTAAGGAACTCCAGGATGGCTCCTCTATCCAGGGTTACAATACCCAAAGGCCGACGAACGTAAGGTCATAGCTTCGGCAGGGCTTGGGCGTCGTACGTTTTCCTACCTCTATTGGTGTCAGAATCTAGACTGGTCGTTGGATTGACGGGGGGATCTAATGGAAGAGCTGCAATCGTTAACGAGGAGTGATGTCTTTATCCTAGGTGCTGGGTTTTCTAGAGCCGTCAACAGGCTGTTTCCACTGGCTGCTGACTTGCTAGTACCTATCCGTACGCAACTTGGCAAACAACTTGGTAGCGAAGTCCAACCGAGAGGTGGCGAACAGTTCGAGCAGTGGCTATCACGCTTGGCAGAAGGCCAGCCCTACCTGTCGCCAGATGCGAATCTAGAGCGCTCTGCAGCTTTTCTCCGAGTGAGCAAGAAGATCAGTGAGATCCTTACTTACCATGAGAACTCAGCACTTGAAGATCCTGAGCCCGAATGGCTGGCAAAACTCATCGCGACCTGGCACATCCGCCAAACCACAGTCATCAGCTTCAATTACGATAACCTCATAGAGGCTGCAGTACAAACCCAGACGTCGCGGCTTGGCGTAACCGTGGACAACATTTTGGGCCAGCTACCACCGCTGCCGCCGAACCTGATGCACGAAGAGGATCCTCCATCTCGAATTACGAACATAGACAAAGTGGGCTACGTCGTCAACACCCCAAAGGTAACTCCTGTTAGTACGTTTCGCCTCCTCAAATTGCACGGCTCGATCTCTTGGCATTGGGACGATGGAGATGACAGCGGCGCCACGCTGCAGCGTTGGCCGTACATCGGTGAATTTATGCAGTTGACAAGAGACCAGACTGATGACATTGTCAAGCAATTTCCCGGCCGTGTACCCTTTATTGCCCCGCCGTCAGCGACAAAGTCAAAGTACCTTAGCAACCGCGTTCTCCGTGACTTCTGGAGAGAGGCGTTCCATGCGTTGCAAAATGCCGCGAACATTTATTTTCTTGGATATTCGGTGCCTCCGCAAGACCAGGCGGCAATGGGTCTGATCGTCGAGGGTATTGGTGACCGCAAACCAAGAATTCACATCATCGATATCCACGCTGACACCGTGAGAGACAATTTGGCCAAGTTGCTCGTTAGATACGAGCCGTCCCAAGGAGAACAGGAAAAGGGCATTCTGGCGAAGAAGGTGACCAGGCTCAAGCGCCGCTATCAGTTGCAGCTCCACTCAGGCGACGATTCGATCAAGAACTTTGCGGACTCCTACATCGATGAGCTGGCAACTCAGCTAGCTAATAATCTAACAGACTACGCTCGCGGTCTACCAGCGATTGACCAAGTCATAGAGGTGGACAGCACCGATCCAAATTTTAAGATCAACCCAGTTGTTGGACGCATATTAGCAATGGATGGAAGAAACCCTAAAGCAATGGACTTCGACGGGATTACCATTGAGAATGGCATCATGACGATTCCGTGCCGAATTGGGAATCTCCCGGACGACAATGTAGCACTTACGAAACTGTTGCGACATTTACAGACAACAGATGTTAGGAAAATAGTTCTTGGTTCATCGAAACAAACCGACGGGGATGCTGGAGAAATCGTACCCATAGTCGATTATCGACTTAAGAGCAATACGCAGCCCGTACTTCTTCACCCGTGCTGGCATTCGCTGCATCTTACTCCCTTCATCGTCCGGGCACCATAAGCCCAGCCTCACTATGCCGGGATGGAGAACATCAACTAATGGATATCGCAGAAGGCACCCTCATCCAGACAACCCCTGAATCCTCGATTACAGTAGTTCCATGAACCTAACGGATCTTCTCGATAAGCTCACACGGTTGTCTGCAAGCTTTTCTCAACAAGGAACAGCCTTTGAACGAATGATGCGAACCTACCTCCAGACCGACCCCCTCTACTCAGACCGCTTCGAGAAGGTCTTTAGTTGGATGGAGTGGCCGGACCGGCCAACCAGGGAGCGCGACACCGGAATCGATCTCGTTGGAATCGAGCGAGATGGCGGTGTGTGTGCGATTCAGTGTAAGTTCATCCCTGCCGGCCAAAGCGTCTCAAAGCCAGCAATCGACAGCTTCCTGTCGGCCTCATCGAGAGAGCCCTTCACCTCACGGCTGATCATCGCAACAACTGACCACTGGAACACCAATGCAACCAATACATTAAAGGACCAGCGTCCTCCGGTGCAAAGACTTGGACTCTCTGATCTCCTTGAGTCACCGGTCGACTGGTCGAAGTTTGATCCCACGATTCCAGATAGACTCCTGCGACTCTCGGTTCGGACCCTGTTGCCTCATCAAAGAGCAGCTATTGATGATGTGAAGAAGGGTTTTCGCGAAGCCGATCGAGGAAAACTCATCATGGCCTGTGGAACCGGCAAGACCTTCACCTCGCTCCGGCTCGCAGAAGAGATCGTAGGACGTGGCGGCCACGTACTCTTTCTCGTTCCCTCCATTGCTCTCCTAAGCCAAGCCCTGAAGGAGTGGACCCGCGAGTCAGAGATACCGCTCCAGTGTCTCGCCGTCTGTTCTGACACCGAGGTCACTCGGGACTCAGAGGACAGCCGCACCTTTGACATCGCCTTACCAGCTACCACCAAGCCTGAGCGCCTGGGTGCCCACCTTGAGACCGCAAGACAGAGGGCACAGGCACAAGGTGATCGGGAGCCGATGTATGTCACCTTCTCCACGTATCAGTCCTTACGGGTGATCGAAGAGGCCCAGCGAGATTTCGGTTTCCCGGAGTTTGATCTCATCATCTGTGATGAGGCCCATAGAACCGCAGGTGTAGCTACCGAGACTCATGACTCTGCCTTTGTGCTCGTGCATGACAATGAGCGGATCAGAGCAACCAAGCGCATCTACATGACCGCCACTCCGAAGGTCTATGGAGATAGGGCAAAGTCCAAGGCCACCGAGGCGGAAGTCATTCTCTACTCGATGGACAACGAGGCCCACTTTGGCAAGGAGTTCCATCGTCTTGGCTTTGGCGAGGCGGTAAGGAGAGAACTGCTCTCGGATTACCAAGTGGTGATCTTGGCGATCGATGAGTCCTATGCTGCCCAGACCCTACACTCTGTTCTCACCGATTCAGATTCTGAGATAAAACTCGATGACGCTGCCAAGTTGCTGGGTTGCTGGATGGGACTCGCCAAGATCAGTGATAGGCCAGAAGAGTTCGCCAATGATCCAGACCCCATGAAGACCGGAGTCATCTTCGTCAATACCATCAATGGATCTAAGGAGGTTCAAAAGACCTTCACCGACGTCGCCGCGCAAGCTCAGCTCCAAGGGATCGGGACCAATCGTAATCTGCCTAGTGTCGAGATCAAACACATCGATGGCACTATGGGGGCACTGGAGCGCAATGGGGATCTCAACTGGCTTAGAGAGCCAACCAATGAGTGCCGACTCCTCACCAATGCCAAGTGCCTCTCTGAAGGGGTAGACGTACCATCCCTTGATGCCGTCATGTTCTTACAACCCCGCAAATCTCAAGTCGATGTCGTCCAGGCGGTAGGGCGAGTAATGCGGCGAGCAGAGGGGAAACAATTTGGCTATGTGATTCTCCCGGTGGTCGTTCCCTCCAATGTTGATCCCGATGAGGCGCTCGATCGGAACAAGTCCTTTGAGGTCGTCTGGCAGATCCTTCAGGCACTAAAGGCCCATGATGAGCGCTTCGAGGCAATCATTAACACTTTGAATCTTGGTGATCCAGCGCAGCGCAAGATCAACGTGATCGGGATAGGGGGTGACTCTGAGGAGTCTGATAGCACCCACAAGGAGACGTTGAACGAAATCAACACTCAGGCAGCTCTCTGGCCAGAACACATCGAGACCGCCATCTTTGCCAAACTCTCAAAGCGACTCTCCAGCATCAAGTACTGGCCCCGGTGGGCCGAGGACGTTGCAGTACTCGCTGGTACCTATGTGACCCGTGTCAAAGAGGCGAAGAATCGATCGAGCGTATTTGCTGACAATCTTGCGAGCCTTGTCGAGACGCTTCGTGAAAACATCAACCCGAGTATCTCTGAAGGTGACACTATCGAGATGCTCGCCCAGCACATGGTGACCAAGCCGGTCTTTGATGCCCTCTTTGGTGACTATGACTTTGCGAGCTCGAACCCAGTATCAAAGTCCCTAGATGCAGTCGTCGCCTACCTCATCGATGAGGAGGGAACTGAGTCCGAAGTCAAGGATCTCGAGCGCTTCTATGCATCGGTCAGAGAACGTGCGCGAGCTGCGAAGACTAAGGATGCCCGCCAGCAACTCGTGAAGGACCTCTACGAGAACTTCTTCAACAAGGCTCTAAAGCGCACCACCGATCGCATGGGGATCGCCTATACACCGATTGAGATCGTTGACTTTATGTTGAAATCTGTCGCCGAGCTCACCCAAACCTACTTTGGTCTTGAACTCAAAGACTCTGGCGTCCATGTGCTAGATCCCTTTGTTGGAACTGGGAGCTTCATTGTGCGTCTCATCGAACTTGGACTTCTAGGGGAATCCCTACCTGCCAAGTACCTAAGCGAACTTCACGCCAATGAGATCCTTCTCCTGCCCTACTACATCGCAGCGGTCAACATCGAGTCCGCCTATCACGCGATGACCCAATCCGAGACGTATCAACCCTTCAACGGCATTGTCTTAACCGATACCTTCCAGTTGAACGAATCCCACAGCCATATGGGGGAGACAGTTTTTCAAGCCAACTCGCAGCGCATCGAGGCGCAACGGCGGGCTCCGATTACCGCGATCATCGGGAATCCGCCGTATTCGGTTGGACAAGGGAGCGAGAATGAGAACGCCAAGAACCTGCCATATCCCCATCTCGATTCACGGCTTCGAGAAACCTACGCGTCAAAGACAAGGGCGAAGGTAAAGAGTCTCTATGACTCTTACGTCCGTGCACTTCGTTGGGCTTCGGATCGCATCGGGGACTCTGGGATCGTCTGCTTTGTGACCAACGGGGGTTGGCTACGCGGAGAGTCAGGCCAAGGAGTACGAGCAAGCTTTGAAGAGGAGTTCGATGCCGTCTATGTGCTAGATTTGAGGGGCAATCAGAATACCAGCGGCGACATGTCAAAGCGAGAAGGTGGCAAGATCTTCGGCGGAGCCAGCCGAGTTCCAGTAACCGTTCTCATGCTGATCAAAGGGGGAGCGGACACACAAACACCTCGGGGTGTCTTTTACCATGACATTGGTGATCACTTGAGCCGAGAGACCAAGCTCGATCAACTTGTCCAGTTCAACTCGACAGCAGGCGTCCCATGGACACGGATCAAGCCAAACGAACAACACGACTGGGTCAATCAGCGAGATCAAAGCTGGTATGGACTCAAATCCTTGAGGCTCTATTGACATTCATGTGGATAGATTTGGCCTGGATCTGATCCATAGCCCCAGTTCAGTGGGGGTATTTGAGGCTGAAGTAGCCACATAAGAAACGCACACGGTTTCTGAGCTCTAAATTTGGTGTTGGAAACCCATCAAAAAGGAGTTCAGAACCGTGCGCGCTACCTCTCTAGTTAAGCAGATGCTGGGCCTTCGCAGTGTCACCGTCATCGAGGTTTTAGTTCGTCCACACGAACTGCTGGTAAAGCTCAGGCTTACCCGATCGCGGTTGGTATGCCCTAAGTGCTCCTATACGACCCGGTCCTGTTATGACACGAGAACGCTCGACTCCCGATGGAGACACCTCGACATCGGGATTCACCAGACGTGGCTCTCGTGCCAGCTGAGACGACTCCGGTGTCCAACCCACGGGGTGATCACTGAGGCAGTACCATTTGCCCGACCAGTTGGGGAGTCGCGGTTTACGAGGGACTTCGAACACCTGGTAGCTTGGGCATGTGCCAAGATGGATAAGACCACGGTGACAAAACTGCTCAGAGTCGCCTGGCGTACGGTAGGAACGATCTGTGAACGAGTCGTCACTGAAGAGCTCGATCCCAACCGTCTTGATGACCTCTTCATTCTCGGGGTTGACGAGATCAGTTAT
>NZ_JXUW01000032.1 GCF_000949255.1 Ferrimicrobium acidiphilum DSM 19497
CTCCTATGACATAGATAAGATCTTTGGCTGGTCTTGAGGGTTGGGGCCAGTTGCTATGGTTGGGATACTTGGTGGGATAGGGACTCATCCGTTTGCGAATCACACGGGGGTTGGAGCGCAACCTTCGTTTTGGGAGCACTTGGTCAAGGATTTGACAGCTTGCGCGGCTGAATGCTTCAGCGAGAACTTGAGGGGGAAAAACCCGGACTGGTTATAGCACTGGTGCGTACCGTCCGGAGAGAGCCAACAAATGAGAGCGCCACTGGGTCCCCTCGTGTGGATGCCGATACGTCATACATGAGTTCCCTGATGCCAAAGTGAAGGGTTAACATCCCCCAGATCTCCTGGTAGACGAGCTCGGGAGACTGAGACCGTAACACTCTTCGTGCCTCCGACTGATGGGTCTTTAGTTCATCAAAGGCCGATTCGATCTCCCAACGTTTGGAGTAGAGTGCCGCTAGTTCATGAGCCGGTGCCACCTCGGGATCGGTGATGGTGCAAAAGAGCCTGTAGAAGAGATCCGGGTCCTCCCCTTCGGTGATCTGGTACTCAATCACCCTGAGCAGAAGCGGACTCTTTCTGCCCCTGTCCTTATGGTGATAGACGTTGCCAAGGTAAGAACCATCCTCGAGTTCGGCGACCGTCTCAATTCGGTAGTTGCTCTTTGCCCGCCAGAGGAGTTGGGCACCGGTGTTGGCAGCTCGCTGCCAGAGGTCGTAGCCAAAGAACCCTCGGTCACCAAGACAGAGCATCCCAGGTGTGAGCTTATCGATGACACCTTTTGCAAGAATCTGTTCGGCAACGCTGTAGGGGCCTACATTGGCGGCAAAGATCGCATGGGTTCCACACTCTAAGAGGCCGACGATTCTCGCCTTGGCATAGGCGGCTTGACCAAGCGGAGTCGTTGGCTTTGTAAAGTGAGCGAGGTTCTCTGGGGTGTCAGCGACACTAAGGCTCGTTCCATCGATCGCAACCAGGCGTAACCCGCGGTAGAAGGCACCGGTATCACCAGGAGCTGCCAGTGGCCTTGCAACCGCCTCATAGAGTCTCTTCATGGGCTCTGCGCCGAGGCGTAGACGAGCCTTAAAGATCGCCACCTTGGAAGGGACGTTCCAAGAAGACTGGAATTGATCCATCCACCGCAACCCCTCGCTCAAGTGACGCATGACCTCCTCGTAGGAGTCCTGGGGATAGAGCGAAAGTGCCAAGACGTAATAGATCATCACCCGTGATGGCAACAGACGTACGCGCTGTTGGACCCTGTCGGTTGCGACCAGTATCGAATCGATGAGATCTCTCCCAAAGGTGCGGGTAAGAACCCCTATGGAGAGATGATCGGTCAACCGTGAGCCCTCTGGTTGTCGTTTCCACCCGGGTCTTGGCATCGGCACCTCCCGAGACCCAGTATAGCACTGGAATGGTACTAAGTTAACGGTATTGTACTAAGTCGTCATCTACCCAGGCAGGGTCTACGACGACGAGTTTCCTCGACTGAGCCTCAAGTGCGGCTTCTATGTATTCAGCTCCAAACCGGCAGAAACGATCTCGATGCTCAACCAAAATTGTGCTTACTTTTGGATCTTTCAGTAGAGACAAGAACTTACGCCTATGCCCGCCAAAAGCTGAACCAACTTCTGTGACTACACGATCTATTGAGTACCCATGCTCTGTAGCCCAAGTAAGGACTCTGGCAACCTGACGATCTAGGTCTGGCTTTTGATCCGCAGAAGACACTCGCGCATATCTCACGGCAGACTTAGGCACGGATGGTTGTGACTCTAAGTCTCGAACCAATATGAGTTGGCCAACTTTGCGGGCAGGTACAGGCAAAGTACCGGCACGATACCACTTATATGCCGTTTGAGGATGTTTACCTTGGGAGAGTGCCCACTCACGCAGGTTCATTACATCCTATTGTAGTACATCTGTACGTCAACTGTTGGAACCCCATTGCGTTGTTCGAGCGCGAAGATTCTAGATCCAACGAGTGTGAAACTGGCATCGGATGAGAACATGAAGCAGAGGCTACCAAATTACTGCCGATTCGACGACACAGGAGTACCTAACGCGCCACGGTCCGTATCGAGGATCCAAATCCTCTTATTGGGACCAAGATTGGGGCGATATCTTTGCTCCCATGCAGAAATAGCTGGGCCGTATTGTTGTCCGGCGGGCATCTGATGGTAAAAGTTAGAAGGCACGTCCGTAGGTCGGGGGTTCGCGTAGATGAGCAACGCAGAGTTGAGAAAAGGCAGGTGCAGAGGCCAAAAACTGTAGTCGCTTTCTGTTACTGCTATGATGAAGAAACGCGAAGGATGGAGTGCTGACGTGCCTATGCCAGCGAGAGCAGTTGCAAATAGAGTTGCCTTCACGGCGGGGCTCATTAGCTTGGCGTTTTTCCCTGCTCCACGTTCGATATTGACGAGCGCTTCGCAGGCGCAACTTCAGAACAGAGCTACCCAACTCAGCCAGCAGATTAGTGCGCAGTCGAGTGAGATTCGCGCGGTGGCGGTGCAGGCCGCTAGCGCACGTGCGAGACTCGTAACCGATCAGGCGAATCTCGCAAAGGTGAATGCCCAACTCTCCCGGTCGCGTGCCGAACTCGCTGCTGAGAAGCAACTCCTGGTGAGTTATGCGATAGCGAAGTTTACCGATGCCCCAGGTTCGAGTGCGGTCATTGACGCGTTGAACACGAATCAGAATAATGTTGCAACACAGTCCACTTACGAGAACGTAGCTAGTGGCTATGTGGTTAACGTGATCACTGCCTATCGGCGTGATCAGCAAGCTGTAACGGCACTCGTCGCCTCGGATGCCCGTGATGTTGCGGCTGCATCCCAGACTCAACAGAGCTTAGCCCAGGACCTGGTCTCGTTGCAGTCAGGTGTGGCGAGAGAGCAGGCAACTTTGACATCGGTGCACGGTCAGATCGCCGTGCTCGTACAGCAAAGACTCCAACAGGAGGCTGTCGCGCGACAGCAAGAACTAGCTCTCGCAGCACGTCGAGCAGCCCAGCAACAGGCAGCCCAGCAACAGGCAGCCGCTCAGGCAGCCCAGCAACAGGCAGCCGCCCAAGCTGGACCGCAACCGGCAGCCCAGGGAGCGCCGAGCGCGGTCGGAGTGAGTACTGCGGTCTCAACCGGAGGTGCTGGCAGTCAGTGGGGAGGTAGTCCAGCTCCCCCAAGCTCACAAGCGTTCGCCGCGCTACGCAATTGCGAGTCTGGAGGCAATTATCAAGACAACACTGGAAACGGTTATTACGGCGCTTATCAATTTTCGGCCTCGACATGGGCAGGTCTTGGATTCAGTGGATTGCCATCCGCTGCGAGTCCTTCTACGCAGGATCAGGCAGCTCAAATAGAGCAACGCCAGGCTGGATGGGCCGCCTGGCCGGAGTGTTCCCTGATTCTTGGTTTGGACTAGACGTCTGCGAAAATGATTGTTCATGAGGACATGCCGGCGAGTGGCCGTCAGTGTGTCAAGTGCAAGGACCGAGTGAGGTGATCAGAAATTTTGACATCGGCTTGGATGGAGACTAGGATCAGTCCAAAGGGTGATGGAGTCCACCTTGCAACGCCGAATTGGCTGATGACTCCTCTGATAAGGTGTAGCCGCTGCCGCAAGGTTAGTTGGGTGTGTCGAGACGGAGGAGTCGTTAAGTAGTGAGCGATGTGCTGCTACAGATCGGTCAAGTGCTGACTATATTGTTGCTTTCGCCGTTGATACACGGGTTTATAGTCTTTGCCGAAGAACGAGTGCAGGGGAACCGCGGACCATCGATCTTGCAGCCTTACCGCGACCTCTGGAAGTATTTTCATAAAGAGCAGTTGGTTCCAGACTCAGCTTCATTTATCTTCTGGCTCACTCCCATCGTCGCCTTTGTTGCGATGATGATCGTTCCGATGTTGATTCCAGTCTTAACTAATTTTCCTCTGCCACTCTCAAACATCGGCGATATTCTGGGAGGCGGTCTGATCTTGACGCTTGCCGCCTTCTTTATAAGTCTCTCGGGGCTCGACGCAGGTCATCCTTTTGGGGGCATGGGCAGTTCGCGGGAGTCCATTCTGGCGATACTCGCCGAGCCCAGTCTTATCATGGTCTTTATTGGCATCACTCTGTTGGCAGAGTCGATGTTGCCCTTCGTTGTGAATCACCTTCTGGTCACGAGCTTGGCCACCTATCTCAGTCCAGCCCACCTCTTTTTTGTGGCTGCATTCTTGATCTTGCTCACTGTGGAGACTGAGCGATTGCCAATCCACTCCTCGATCCACTACGAGGTCTACATGATTGGTGAGGCACGAGTCCTTGAGTACTCAGGGCCCATGCTCGGCCTCCTGCGTTGGTCGTCGTGGATGAAGCAGGCAATTCTCTATACGATTTTCTTGAATGTGCTTGCTATTCCTTGGGGACTCTCATCGACTGGATCGCTCCCCAGCGTACTGCTAAGCGCGGTTGTGCTCGTTGGAAAGTGGTTGATTGTAGCGGTCATCATGGTGGTGATTGAGACTGTACAGTCGAGGTTGCGATTCTTCCGTTACCAGGAGCCGCTCGCGCTCGCCTTGGTCTTGGCGGTGCTCGCCGTAGTAGCAAGGCAGGTTCTATGAGGCAGGCAGCATGCAAGTAATACCACACCATCCGATTGTGGTGGCGATACTAAGCCTTTCCCTCTTTGTCGTTCTGATTCTGAGTTTCGTCATCCTTGGCTCTCATTGGGTGCGCAATCATGTCTATGCGTTCGCGCTGCAGTCGTGGGTGATCGCGGCGATCTCGATCATTGTTGCCGCATGGGGGCATTATCCGTTGCTTTACGGCATCGCCGTACTCACGATTGTGATTCGGGGTTTGTTGATTCCTTTCTTGGTCACAAGGCTGCTCGACCGTACTGGAGTTGGGCGGGAACAGACACCGATTTTTCGTTCGAGTTCCACTTTGGTGGTCGGTGGGATTCTAGTCATCTTGGCTTTTGTCATAGCCGAGGAGGTGCATAACCAACTGCCGCGGCTATCGTCTGTGGGCATACTCGCATTCACTGTACTCCTCGGTGTTGAGTTCATCGCATTCTTGACGCTTGCACTGCGGACTGAGGCGTTGTCGAGCCTTCTTGGTCTTCTGATGATCGAGAACGGAGTACTCGCTGGATCATTGATTCTCGTCCCCGGGCTTCCTTTCTTCCTCGAGATCGTGTTTCTCTTCGACCTGTTAGTGATTATCGCCACCTATGCGGTGCTTGCTCGTTCCTTGCGAAGTCGCCTTGGTGTTACAGATGTCCGCATCATGAGGGAGTTGACCGGATGATTTGGACTCTGATCTTCATCATCCTGGCTGTCACCGCCGCAGCGGCACTGCTCTCTATCGTCGCTCCTCGGCCCGTCGTGGCCGAGTCTGCAAATCAAGCGGCGGCGGCGATAGATCTGGTCCTAGTCCTCTGGTTACTTATTATCGTTCCGAGCCGAGGCGTGGTTGGAGTCGACTCGTTGTTGTTGGTCGATCCGTTTGGCGTTTGGGTGTTGGTATGTCTAGCTGTCGTCTATCTGTTTGCAACCGTGTACGCCCGAGGATATCTTCGAGAACAGGGACGATCCCCGCGTTCGCTCAAGGTGTTCTACAGCCTGTTCGCCTGTTTTGCGTTGATCATGATCCTCTCTCCTATCCAGAACAATCCTGGGCTCTATTGGGTCGGAATTGATCTGACTACGCTGGTGAGTGCGGTACTGGTAGGACTTGAGCCAAACCGACGCGCGATCGAGGCGGCTTGGAAGTACCTGGTCGTCGTGGCTGTGGGGTTATCGCTTGCTCTGATTGGAACTATTTTGTTCTACTTCGCTGGAACGTTCATTCGCGGTGAGAACTATCCAATGACATGGGCGAGTTTTGAGGCTATCGCCCCGAAGGCTGATCCCTCTCTTCTCTTGGTAGCGTTCTTGCTCGTGCTCGTTGGTTTTGGCACCAAGGCAGGGCTCGCGCCGATGCACACCTGGTTGCCGGACGCCCACTCTGAGGGCCCAACTCCTGTCTCGGTAATGCTCTCGGGTGGGTTGTTGAACTGTGCAATGCTGGGGATAGTCCGCTACCTAGGGGTTCTACGCAAGACGAGCATGGGCGCTGATGCTAGCAGGGCACTCGTTATTCTGGGAGTCGCCAGCCTTGTGGTCGCGGCTCTCTTCATTACACGCCAGCGTGGTATCAAGCGGCTGGCGGCGTACTCGAGCGTCGAGCACATCGGGATCATCGCTCTCGGATTTGGATTTGGTGGTGTGTTGGGGACTGTAGGTGCGCTCTACCAGATGCTCAATCATTCACTCACCAAGTCTGCGGTGTTTTTTGGTGCCGGCAACGCAATTGAGTCTTATGGAACCCGCCAGATAGCAGGCGTCCGTCGGATCGCGGATAGGTTTCCAGTAATGGGAGCAGCCTGGCTCGCCGCAGCGGTGGCGGCTGTGGGTGCCCCTCCGTTTGGACTGTTTTTAAGTGAGCTCACCATTGCTCGTGGTGGCATCGTGAGTGCGAACCCCTGGGCCGTTGGTGTGATGGGTGTAGCTCTGATCGTCATATTTATCGGCTTTATGGGTCACTTCCGTAAGATGTTCTTCGCCGGCCCACGTCATCATCACCCCCATGACGGTAGTGTTCACGCATTGCCGATAACCTCGGTGGCGCCGATGCTGGTGGCGGTGACGATTGTCCTGGTATTGGGTGTATGGTGGCCGCATCCTCTATGGATTTACTTTACCCATATCGCTGCTACGTTTGGTGGCCGCTGATGGCGACATGGAATGAGATCGTCTTTAGCGATCCCTCTCGGTTGACATCGCTTTTATCGGATCTAGCCGTCGATCCGACAACGCCACCGCGAACCTATAGGAGGTTGCAGGCCATCTGGGGTCGCCGAGTTGAAGACGGTATTGAGCTTAGTTATCTCGCAAGTAGCGAGGCTCGTGAGCCATATCGGTTATGGCGGCTTCTGGTGCCGCCTGGGGTGAGCGTGCCGTCGCTTGCGTTGTTGATACCGTCGGCAGGATCCTACGAGCGCGAAATCTCTGATCTTTACGGAGTCGAGTTCGAGGGAGCACCTGATACCAGGCGATTCGTTCTCCACGAAGGGGCACGAGTGCCAGCAGCGTTCCTAGAACGACAGTCACAGTACTCTACGCCTTTCGAGTTCGCCTCGACCGCGCTAACGATGCCGACTGTCGGTGATGCCAATCTGCAGCAACTGCGTTTTGGGCCTGTGCGTGCTGACGTAGTGGAATCTGCGAGCTTCCAATTTTCCTATGCCGGTGAGGGTATAGTCCATTTAGAGACACGATTGTTCTATAAACACCGAGGAATGGAGACTCGCTTCGAGGGCAAGTTGCCGCATCAGGGGGCACCACTAGCGGAACGAGTGTCAGGGATCGACAGCGCAGCCCATGCCTTTGCGTTTGCTCTCGCATGCGAGGATGCCCTTGAAATTAGCGTTCCAAGGCGAGCCCAGCAGTTGCGTGCTCTACTCGCTGAGCTTGAGCGTCTCTACAATCATCTCCAGTATTTCGGGCTGTTGTCGAAGTTGACAACCCTGAAGGTTGCCGACGCCGAAGGACACTACCTTGGGGAGCTTGCCAAGCAGTTGAATGCGCGTCTCACCGGCAGTCGATTTCTCCGAGGGCTGATTGTGCCAGGTGGTTTGCGCAGGGATCTGGATACGGATGGACTAAAGGAGGAGCTCGCGGAGCTCGAAGAGAGGGCAAGAACCTATCTCAATGCGCTCTCTGGCACTCGGAGCTACCTAGATAGATTGGAGACGACCGGAGTCCTTGGCACCCAGATGGCGCTTGCTCAAGGCGCGACTGGCCCAATTGAGCGAGCCAGCGGACTCGATAGGGATCTTCGGCGCGACCATCCTTACAGTGGCTATGGCGACCTCCAGTTCATTGTGCCCGATGCGTCAGCTGGCGATGCTCGCGCTAGGGCTCTTATCAGAGAGTATGAGATTTTTGCTTCGTTCGCCATCATCGGTCAGCTCGCCAACCAGCTTGTGGATGGTCCAGTCATGGCTGACAGCAACGGAACTGGGATTCCGGATGCCGTCGAGGGTCTCGGGTGGGTAGAAGCGACGCGAGGCACCTTGATCTACGCCGTCTATCTCGATCATGGCAAGTTGTCCAGAGTCAAGATCAAGGAACCGTCCTTCTCAAACTGGCGAGTCTTTCCCTACACCGTAGATGGTACCAACATGATGGATTACGCAATCAACGAGGCCAGTTTTGGGCTGTCGTTGGCTGGAAATGATCGTTAGGAGGTCGTAGCGATGCCTGCATGGACATATCGCGGGCTCCGAGGTGGAGTGAAGACGGTTCCGTGGCCAGTCGATGATGTCGATGGGATGACTGGGTTGCCGGAGCCGATCGTGGATGGGTGCCCTGATGGTTGTGATCTCTGTGCAAGCAGCTGTCCGACGGAGGCGATCTCGGTTGTCGGTGGCTTGGAGCTCGATCAAGGGTCGTGCATCGGTTGTAATTTGTGCGTGGAGGCGTGCCCGGAAGGAGTACTTATACTCCCGTCAAAACTGACGCGCGCCAGCAACGATAGAGGTGGATTGCGGCGGCATGTTAACTCCACTGAGATCTCGGCGGAGTTGGTTCCGAGTGGCGATCGACGGCGGTTGCGCAAGAGTTTGTTCGTGCGACATATCGACTGTGGTTCCTGCAACGGTTGTGAATCAGAGATCTCTGCCCTCGATAACCCATACTATAACCTGCATCGTTTCGGTGTTTTCTTTACACCCTCCCCTCGCTTTGCCGATGTATTGTTGGTCACTGGCCCTGTAACGAATCCCATGTACGAGCCGCTGATCTCGACTTACGAGGCGATGCCGGAGCCGAAGTACGTAGTCGCCACTGGGGTCTGCGCTATCTCAGGCGGGACCAATGGCGGCGGATATAACGCTCATCAGGGGTTGGAGGGCATTCTTCCAGTTGACCTCTGGGTGCCGGGGTGTCCGCCACATCCGATTGTGCTAATCGATGCCTTGCTTTCGCTCGTTGGACGTGGACGGTGAGTAGTTCCCAGATGGCGACCTTAGGCATGGAGATAGCCGCGGCCTTGTTCCTAGTTGGGATCGTGTCCAATCTCATCAGGGTCTCACCGAAGGCGCCGATCGTCGCCCGGTTGGCTGTCTTGCTCGGTGTCGTGGTCGGTTTCATCTCCGACATGCTCGGATTGCCGAACGGGACGAGCACCTTACACCTCTTTGTCCTGGAGAATCAGCCACTCGTCTGGCGGATGGATCCCGCAGCGCTGCTGATCCTTGCTCCTGCTTGGCTGGCAGTGGTGATCGCTGTGTGGGTGCGTCGTGAACCAGGGAGCTGGTGGTCTTTTGGTGTAGCACTTGCGTTACTGGGCGTGCTCTGTTTGACGGGACTGAACAACGGTGCATCGATGATCTTTGGTTGGGAACTCATGAGCCTGGGCGGCGCCGTCATGATCTTGTCGAACAGGGCCGATGGCAAAGGCTCTCGGGCGACGCTCTCGATGTTGGCGTTGCTAGAGGTCGGGAGCGTAGCGTTGATTGCAGCGGTAGCACTCCTTGGACCTCACCTTGGGTTTGCAAGCTTTCGTTCCGATTGGGCTGCGCGTGGGGTGGTTGTCTCGGCGATAATAGGTCTACTATTCCTGGTGGGCTTTGGGGCAAAACTTGGAGTTGTTCCCTTGTACTCCTGGGTTGCCGATGCCTACGGTTCCGCCGATGGACCGACAGGTGCTGTTCTTTCCTCGGTTGTCTTGAATGCTGCCTACTTTGCTCTAGGTCGGGCGCTGCTCCTTTGGCTTCCAGTCCATGCGGGTTCGACACTTTTCCTAGGGGTGGTAGTGGCAGGCGCTGGAATGCTTTCGGCGATTGTAGCCATCCTTTATGCCTTTCAGCAACGCGATTGGCGCCGTTTGCTCTCACTTTCAGGAGTTGAGAACGCCGGTATTGCGATCGCTGCCTTGGGAGCGGCGCTGATATTTCAGGCTGGTGGTCAGTCGGAGCTTGCGGGTCTGTGTTGGCTGATTGGGATTTTGCACCTGATGGGTCACAGTCTCGCGAAGGCGAGTCTCTTCATAGCCTCGCATGTGAAGGCGGAGCGTGACGACAACTACCAAGTCGAGCAGACGGGAGTCGCCCACGAATTTCCGTGGACGGTCGGAGTGGGTGGCTTGATCGCCTCGATGAGCCTTTCAGCGATGCCGCCAGCTATGGGTTTTGTGACCGAGTGGCTCCTCTTCGAGGCACTTTTCCATGATTTCACGCTCACCTCGCTCGCGGGACGGACGACGCTCATCCTGGTGGGGGCTGGGCTTGCTCTTTCAGCGGCGCTCTCACTCGCCACATTCGTCAAACTTTACGGAGTTGGTCTCCTGGGAGCTAGGCGTGACGGGAAGGCTGTCGGGCTCGCGAATCGACTGGGTGTGATCATCCTCGGTTTGGCGAACCTAGCTGCGGCTATCAGCCTTGTTTTTTGGGAGCCGATGATGCGCCGAGCCTCCTGGCCGGATCCTGCCAGTGCCAAGGCCCTAGTTGACGGGCTGTTGATCGTTCCTCTGTCCAGTGGGTTCGCATTTATCTCACCTGTCAAGTTCGTGATCGTCGGAGCATTGTTCGCCATCCTACCGATCCTCTTGGTGGTTCGACGTTTCAAGCCCCGGCGTGTGCCTCCCTGGAGTGGGGGAGAGGTGGTTGATATGGCGGCGAGTGCCACGACTGCGTTTGCCTTCTCTAACCCCTTGCGCACCGTCTATTCATTCCTTTATCGCCCGAAGACCGAGACGGAACGAAGTTACCGCGACAAAGGGTATGTACTTGAACAGCTAAGCTATCACGCCGCCGAGGCGCCAATGGTTGGAGCTGGGCTGATCGAACTGCTACGAAGCGGAGTCAGTCGACTGGCAAGGCTGTTTAGCCCGCTGCAGAGCGGACAGCTGAACGCCTACCTGAGTTACCTGCTTGTACTGTTCTTGATCGCAGTCATCGCCATCTTTATCCACTGAGTTGAGTCGACAGCAGCTGCTGTCGCAATTTGGGTGCGTCTACACTGGGCCATGATGGAGTCTAAAATCTACTACCGACCGCTAAGGCAACGCGTGTGTTAGTTGTGAGATCGGTTCGTCAATGACGTCGCTTCCAGGCAAGGGAGTGTTGATTGCAGGTACTGGCTCCAACGTTGGAAAGTCGTTGATAGTTACAGGGTTACTGCGTTGGTGCCATCAGAGAGGGATTATGGTTGCGCCCTTCAAGGGGCAGAATATGGCGCTCAACTCTGCGGTTGCGGTTGACGGCGGTGAGGTTGCGCGAGCCCAGGCCGTGCAGGCTCGTGCAGCGGGGGTCGACTTATCGGTCTTGATGAACCCGGTGTTGATTAAGCCAACCGCTCCGTCACGCTCGCAGCTGATCGTGGGTGGTCAGCCTATCGGTGAGATAGGCAGCGGTAACTGGGTGGCTACTAAACGAGAGTTGCTAACGAGGGTGGTTAGTGCCTATGAGGAGCTTTCCTTGAGCCACGAGCTCGTCATCGCCGAAGGCGCTGGGTCAGCCGCAGAGATCAACTTGTTCGATGGAGACTTAGCTAACCTCCGTTTCGCTAAGGCTGCTGGAATCGGGGCGGTGGTGGTTGGAGATCTCGAGCCTGGTGGTGTTTTTGCCTCGATCTATGGCCACTTCACGCTCATTCCAGATCAGTATCGAGCGATCTTGCGAGGTTTTATCATCAACCGTGTTCGTGGAGACGGTGCGATTCTCGAGGCGGGCATCGAGACGCTGGTAGGGCGACTCCAGACGCAATGGTTCGGCAATCTGCCAATAATCGAGGGTTATCTTCCAGGAGAGGATGCGATCAATCTTGGGGTCACACGGCTAGCTGCGTCCACGACAGAGTCGACGTCAGCGTCGCACGTTAGCCAGGGTCATCTCAGGGTCTGCGTGGTGGAGGTGCCGTACTTGGCCAACTACACCGATTTTGATCCGCTCATCCTGGAGGCGGAGGTTGATCTTCGCTTTGTCCGTCGACCTGATGACCTAATCGACGCTGACCTAGTGATCTTGCCGGGGACAAAGGCGACCGTTTATGCACTCGAGTGGTTGCGGGCCAATGGATTTGTACCGGCGTTGGAGAGGTTGCTAGATAGAGGTGGTTGGCTCCTTGGCGTCTGTGGTGGATACCAGATGCTGGCGACGGATATCGAGGACTCGGTTGAGTCATCGGTTGGCCACGTCGACGGTATTGGCATGCTCCGGGCCAAGGTGGTCTTCTGCGAAGAGAAGGTGTTGGCAAACGTCGTTGGGTCGGCACCGAGCTTTGGGGACGCGAGCATCACTGGCTACCAGATCCATCATGGAAGGGTAAACGCAAGAGAGGATCCGCTTTTTCGGTTGACGGCTAAACCGAGAACCGCAGAGGTAAGCGGTCAGCTTCACTTGATGGAGGAGGGGGCTTGTCGTGATGGCCAAGTCTACGGCACAAGCATCCATGGCATCTTCGATGACGATAGTTTTCGAACCTCATTTCTCTCCTCTCTTGCCCGAGCACGCGATCGTGTCTTCGTGAGTCACCTGTGCTTTGAGATCTTTGTCGAAAAGAGTATCGATCATCTTGCCGAGGTGCTCGACACGAGTCTTGATGTAGAGCGACTTCTAGCTCTCGACCAACTGGGCCGCTAGCCTGGATCCAACGTGTACCGGGAGGAACGAGTGGAGAAGTTTGTCTATCTGACCAATGCAGATACCGAGGTGTTGGCGCTGCGTAGTGTGTGGGAGGACTTGCCGGAGGAGTTTGCTCTATATGTACGCCAGATCGACTCCATCTCTGGGGTTGATGATCTGCTGGATGGTTCTCGTATCGTTGTAATCAGGTTGCTCGGTGGAGCCCAAGCGAGCCGTTGGTTTCCTGAGCTTGCTCGTCAGTGTCGGAGCCGTGGTATCCCCTTCGTCTGCTATCCGGGAGACAACGCACTAGACCGTGAGATGATGGATGCGTCGACGGTATCCGCGGGTATTTGGGAGGAGGGGTTTCGTTATCTAGTCGAGGGAGGGGTCTCTAACCTCAGCAATCTCGTCCGTTTCCTCTCCGACACCGTTACGCGAACCGGATATGGTTTCACAGCTCTCGAGGAGATTCCATCCTTCGGTTGTCTCATGAGGGCAGCTCATGAGGATCCTCGTGGTCGAGTTGCACTGATCATCTATCGTGCCCATGTGATATCTGGAAACCTCTCATTTGTGCGAGATCTAGTAGACGTCGCCGTGGCCAATCGGTTGGCAATCGATGTCTACTACGCCTACTCGCTAAGAGTTGGCGATGGTGAAGCCTCGGTTGTCGACTTGGTCGGTGCGACACAGCCGGATGTAGTGCTGGCAACGGTGCTAGCCGCTGGCCATGCCGATGCTCTCGCATGGGAGGCGGGCCAGCTCGCTACGCTTGGAGTGCCCGTACTCCAAGCTCTGATCTCCACAACCCCACGATCTCGGTGGCAGGAGAGTCAAGCGGGGCTTCGCCCCATCGACGTGGCGATGAACGTAGCGATGCCAGAGTTCGATGGGCGTATCATCACCATCCCGGTGGCCTTCAAGGAGTTGATCGATGAGGATGAGGGTTTTGGAGCAAGCATCAGCGCCTATCGTCTCGACCGGGAACGTACCCAGCGACTGATGGAGTTTGTACTAAGGCTAATTCGGCTTCGCAGAAAGGCGAACGTCGACAAGCGTATCGCTGTGGTGCTGTCTGCGTACCCAACCAAACGTTCACGACTAGGAAACGCAGTAGGTCTCGATACTCCCGCGAGTCTGATGGTGCTTGCGAAGCGCATGGCTAGCGAGGGTTACCTGATTGAGGAGTTGGAAGATGATGCCAATGAGCTGATGGCGCAACTCGGGGATCTGATCGATTACGAGCATCCAGCCGTACGAGCACACGGTGGCATTGGTCTCGACGTCGATGTCTATACCGCCTGGTTTGGAACACTGCCAGAAGAGCTTCAGCAGGCTGTTATAGCGAGCTGGGGGCCACCACCTGGATCGATCTACCTGGAGAATGATCGGCTCGTGTTCCCGGCGCTTCAGTTCGGGAACCTAACCGTAGCCATCCAGCCGCCGCGAGGTTATGGCGAGAATCCAATCGCAATCTACCACTCGCCCGAGCTTCCTCCGACACACCATTATCTGGCCTTCTATCACTGGTTGGAGTCGATCGTTGATATAGATGCACTATGTCACCTCGGCAAGCACGGAACTGCAGAGTGGCTGCCGGGCAAGTCGGTGGGGATGGGGCCCACCTGCTATCCTGACACTATTCTTGGGACTTTGCCGGTGGTGTATCCGTTCGTGATTAACGATCCAGGTGAAGGGACGCAGGCGAAACGACGCACACATGCTGTCTTGATTGGCCACTTGGTCCCACCGATGACTCGCGCTGAGAGCTACGGTGACCTCGCTCGTCTCGAGATGTTGATGGATGAACATCAACGCATTAGTGCGCTTGATCCCAGCAAACTCCCGGCTATCCGAGCCCAGATCTGGGAGCTGATCGAGAAAGCGAAGCTCCATGAGGACATGGGGGTCACCGATGCACCAAATGTTGAACACGATCTTTTTGATGAGTTTCTTCTGCATGTAGATGGTTATCTATGTGAGCTAAAGGACTCCTTGATTCGAGGTGGGCTCCATATATTGGGCTCACCGCCGATTGGTCAGGCACTTATTGACATGCTTGTTGCCATCACTAGGGTGCCTCAGCTCGATGCGATTGCCTTGCGTCCGCTGGTGGCGGCCAAGTCATCGGCCCCAACTCGCCTTGAGGTAGACGAGGATGATGAACGGGTTACCGAACTCCTGTGGGCCTTTGCTGATCACGACTTTGCAATCGAGGTCTTCGATGACGAGCAGTTCTGCCATTCGCTTGGTCTTACCTACCCGATCAGCAGCGAGCTGCGCGGTGTACTTGGTTGGATCGGTAGTGTGCTTGTACCCAACTTAGCGGCGACATCAGGTGAGGTCGACGCGGTTATGGCTGCGTTGGCAGGTCGAGCAGTGGCTGCCGGGCCGTCGGGGGCACCGACACGAGGGATGGCACACGCCTTGCCAACGGGCAGAAACTTCTATTCGGTCGATCCTAGATCGTTGCCAACCCAGATCTCGTTTCTGACTGGCCAACGCTTGGCTGATGCGATGCTCGAACGGTTTAGACATGAACACGAGGGTCGATTCCCACGCAGTATCGGAGTTGTGCTGTGGGGTACGGCGGCGATGCGAACAGGAGGCGACGATATCTCGACGGTCTTGGCATTGTTGGGAGTCCAACCGGAGTGGGATGCGATCTCACACCGCGTGAGTGGACTCACGCTGGTGCCGATCGCGGAGCTTGGTCGCCCACGAGTGGACGTCACCTGTCGAATCTCCGGTTTCTTTCGTGACGCGTTTCCGTCAGCGATAGATCTCCTCGACGAGGCCTTTGAACTCGTTGCCAAGGAGGTTGCTGAAGGCGAGCTCAACCCGGTTGCCCAAGCGGGAGTGACGGAGAGGATTTTTGGACCTTCGCCTCGGTCGTATGGGTCAGGGATCCTGCCGCTGCTCGAGAGTCGATCCTGGCATGATGATCATGATCTCTCGGAGGTCTACCTGACCTGGAGCGGGTTTAGCTATTCACGAGGCGGATATGGTGTGCCGAACCGCAGTCGCCTCGAGGAACGACTCAGCACGCTAGAGGTGGCATATAAGGCCCAGGACAATCGAGAGCACGATATTTTTGACTCCGATGACTATCTTCAGGAGCACGGTGGCATGGTGGCTGCGGCCCGAGCTTTGGGTGCCGCCGGCGTGCGGGGCTATTTTGGAGATTCAGCCAATCCTGAGCAGCCAAGGGTGCGTGGAATCGAAGAGGAGGCTGCGAGGGTGGTGCGTTCTAGAGTTTTGAATCCGAAGTGGCTCGATGCGATGATGACCCATGGCTACAAGGGTGCCTTTGAGATGGCGGCAACCGTTGACTACCTTTTTGGCTACGATGCGACTGCCCATGTAGCGAAGGACTGGATGTATGACGCGGTGCACGATAGCTACGTGAAGGACGCCACTCGGCAGCAGTTCCTCGCCAAGGTCAATCCGACCGCGTTGGTGTCGATCTGTGAGCGATTGCTCGAGGCTCATGAACGCGGTATGTGGGCCGCATCCAAGCAGAGAGTCGCCGATCTGCGTCGAACGATCGTAGGTGTAGAGGGCGATCTGGAGGAGAGCGGACGATGACGAATCAACTCTCCTTCTATGGTGTTGTCGGTCAGCATCAGGCAAAGCTGGCGTTGAAGCTCCTTGCAGTTGATCCGACCATTGGTGGTGTCCTTCTGATTGGTCCACCGGGGTCGGCCAAGACGACGTTGGCTCGCGGGTTGGCTTCCTTGCTTGGCAATGACGCTCCCTTTGTCGAGATTCCGCTTGGCTCCACCGAGGATCGCGTGAAGGGTAGTATCGATGTCGCATCTGTCCTCGCCGAAGGTGAGGTGCGGGTTCATGATGGACTACTCGCGATGGCAGACGGTGGGGTTCTCTACATCGATGAGATCAACCTGCTCGCCGACCATGTCGTGGACCTCATTCTGGATGCGGCCGCGACAGGGATTAATCGCGTTGAGCGTGATGCACTTTCGGTTGTGCAGCCAGCACGCTTCTCGCTAATTGGTACCATGAATCCAGAGGAGGGCGAGCTACGTCCACAGCTGCTGGATCGCTTTGCTATGATCGTGCAGGTCGATCCGTTGATGGAGGTTGAGCAACGAACACTCGCCTTGCGGCGTCGCATATATGCCGACCTCGATACCGATATCGAGGGACCGGATATGGATGAAGAGGATCCCAGTTTGGGAGGCTCGATCGCCGAGGCTCGAGCTCTCCTCGCGAAGGTGTCACTCGATGCACAGCTCGATGAGATAGCGCTCCGCTGCGTGGAACTCGGTATTGGGTCGTTGCGTGCTGATGTAGCCATCGCAAAGGCTGCCAGGGCGCATGCCGCTCTTCACGGTAGAGCCAGCGTGGGATCCGACGATGTGGAGCGGGTGATTGAGATGATCACCCCACATAGACAGCGACAACTTCCCCAGCGCACCAATACGCCTTCGCAGCCACAAGCCCAAGCTGGGTCCAAGGGGAACGAGCCTCAGGTCTCCGAGCGCAACGAGGTCAATCGAGATAGCCATGGCGCGGATGCCGCTGCCAACAACCATGAGGAGGGTGACACCGAGACTGCCGACGATCGGTCTCCGAACTTTGGCGACCGTTTGGCGTCGCTGACGAAGCTGGCAGGAAGCACAGAAGGCCAGGGTGCTGAGATAGCTCGCCACCATGAGGCGCGCCGACCTGGAGCTTTCTCGCTCACTCGCACGATTGTGGCTCGGCTGGAACGCGCTGGCGAGGGTGGGTTGGGGGTGGAGGATATCCGTTACGTTGATATCGAGCGCGCGTTGAAACGCTGCGTGGTATTCGTGGTGGATGTCTCTGCGTCGGTCGCGGGTCGTGAAGCGACGGCTCTGGTCGGCGAGGCGATCGAACAGCTGCTCGGGACCGCCTATCGGGAGCGTGCACAGGTAGCAGTGGTCTCATTCGGTGGTGATAGTGCGCAAGTGAGCTTGCGGCCCACGCGGTCGCTTGAGGTTGCTCGCACCAGGTTGCTTGGGTTAGAGCGTGTTGGAAGAACGCCGTTGGCTCGCGGACTCGCTACCGGTCGCGGACTCGCACTCGACCTACGACGCCGAGGAACAGAACCGCTTTTGGTGGTTTTGACAGATGCACGCCCGAATGAGGCAGATGGCGTAGATCCGTTTGTCGCTGCGCTTGATGAGGCTCGACGCCTAGGGGAGGCCAAGCTCGACACAGTCGTGGTGGACATAGAGTCGAACGGCTTTCGTTTAGGGTTTGCCGAGCAGTTGGCAGATATTGCTGGCGCACTCTACGTGCAAGCTCAAGCCTCTTGAGGTTGGCTCGAGGAGGTCGTAGTGGGTAGGTCAATAGTACAAAAGGCGCACTTGGTCGCCTTGAGTGGGATGCTGCTCAGACACGCCGGACAAGTCATTGTAGGCGAGGCGGAGCTCTGAAACTTGTTCTGTAGCTTGCCCAGTGGACGAACTATAAAGAAGAAGACAACGAAGGCGATAATCACAAGCGAGATCAGTGCATTTATTACTTGACCATAGCGAAAGACACTCCCACCAACGTGGAATGCGAGCTGGCTAAAGTTGACTTTACCGGGGATAGTTACCAGTGGAGTAATGATGTTGGTAACTAAAGACTTCACAAGTGCCCCAGCTGCAGCCCCGATGACGACCGCTACCGCGAGTCCAATGACGTTGTATTGGATAAGAAAGGCTTTGAACTCCTTCAGCATTAGTTCTCCTCTTTAGAGCTAGTGAAGTGGTGGTGTCTGATAGTGCCGCGACGTACTCATCCGATCAGAATAGACGACACGAAGACAGCAGTATCACGAGTCGGTGCTAATCATTGAGGTTCGAAGAGCACTTCTGGTTGTGTGAAGTGCCTCCACCGAGTTGGGGAGTTAGAGAATTGCGTGCCGATCTCGCCCTACTCGATGCGTGCTAATTGAGTCGGCATCGTGTTTTGGGACGAGATCGCTTAAGCGATGGAGGACTGTGATCTTTGCTAGTGTTTACGCAGCGTTAAGAGCTGAGCCAGATTGCATATCCACCGCCGATGCTGTCTAGCCTAAAAATGGCTGCAGCGACAAAAGGAGGTTCAGCTGTCTATCGAGCCGGTTCGGCGACCACGCTTAGCAAGATCCAACTGGGTATGGCCACTGACTGCTTGCCTAGCCACGGTTGGCGTTGATCTCGGCACGACAGCCTGGGCTACTACATACCTACGCAGTCAAGAGCCATCCTTCATGGGTGGCGTGATCAGGTTGCATATTGTCTACAACACCGGGGCTGCTTTTGGGTTGGGCCAAGGACACGAGTGGCTAGTTGAGGTTGGAGAGGTTCTCATTCTCACACTGCTTGGGTTCCTGGTGCGCAACACGACTCCATCCACTCGAGTCGGAGTTGCCCTAGCGATTGGAGGTGGCGTTGGCAATCTGCTGGTGCGGTTAACTGGGCCTGATGGGCCCTTCAATTCTCCAGTGGTCGATTGGATCCATCTATCTTTCTATCCAGCGACCTTCAATCTCGCAGATGTTGCCCTCAGGATCGGAGTGGTAGTCGCTATTCTCGGCTTTATTTTTGATAACCGACACCAGCGTGTGTCTGAACGCCTTCGTGTTCTAGGTAGCGATCGCGAGGGTGGTGAGTAGATGCGGTTAGTCGGCAGTCAGTGTTGATCGAGAGATTGATAGCTTGGATTCGGGAACGGATGGAGCGTTGGACCCTCTATCTCGTGCTCCTTGTTGGGGCCATTGCTCTCTGGTTGCCAGCTCCTGGAAGAGCATTAGACCGGGGTGATTATGTCTATATTACGCTCGCGGTCTTGGTGTTCACCGCAGGGTTGACGGTCGATCTTGCGAGTTTTGCCGCGGTCCGAAGAGGTCGATGGCGGATGCTAGCTGTTTTGGCAGCAAGCAGCGTCCTCCTTCCGTTACTCGCGTGGGGGTTGAGCCAGCTCGTTAGCGGTCAATTACGCGATGCCATGTTAGCAGTGGGGGTAGCCCCGAGCGAGGTGGCCTCGCTCGCACTTGTTGGGTTTGGCGCAGGCGATGTGGTGACCGCAGCAGCGTTGGTGCTTGCCTCGACGCTGATCACTATTGCGATGGCTGGTCCGTTACTTACGTTGTTTGCGCATGCGTCGCATCTCGACACGACCGGACTTGCAGGAACGTTGGTGCTAGTGGTTGCCATTCCTTTGCTTCTAGGGGTGGGAGTTGGGACCAGATTGGCTCCTACCGGGATTACGCGAGCCATCGCGGCAATCGTCGGTAATCTGGCTCTGTTGATGCTGATCTGGGAGGTGGCGAGCCAGGTGGTTCCTGAGGCTGCTTACCTGATTGGTACATTGTTGTTGATCCTGTTTGTGATAGGTTGCATGCTTATTGGCGCGGCACTGTCATTTGGCACATCGAGGTCGGTCCGTATCGGAATTGTTATGCCGGTAGCTATTCGTGATTTTGCCATTGCCGCAGGTATCGCTACGGCCGCCTTCGGAGCTAGCACGACCGGACTGCTCGGGATCTACGGACTATTAGTTTTGGTTTTCGGGACCCTCGCTGCTCGTATTCTTTCGAGTCGCCTCTCGCCAGGCTAGCTGCGCCAACCGTTTTGCATCGGCTAGGTTGCCAGCTCTCCAGCTCTCCAGCTCGATATCACTTGTTCTATGAGCTTGCGATTTTATTAAGCGGTGAACTGCGCTTGGCAGCCTTCGAAGGCGATGACTACTCAACGCATCAATTTGCTTAACGAAGGCGTTACCGTGGGCAGCTGAGCTCGCCGTGATTGCTGAGTTGTGTTGTTGCTGAATCGAGGCCCAACAACCGTGAAGTACGATCTCGTGGAGGGATATGCCCAGCTACAACTCCCGGCCAGCGTAGCAAAACTAGGGCTCGAAACACTTGCGAAGCTGCTAAGGTACGGAATAAATGCTATCGAAATAGTCGGAATTAATCGAGCATGGTTCTGGTTGTGTTAGATGAAGGGAAGTGAGGTCGCATGAAGATCGCTGATGATGTTACGCAGTTGGTAGGGGGTACTCCTCTAGTCCGTCTTAATCGGTTGACGGCGGGTTGCGGAGCCACGGTCGTAGCCAAGCTCGAGTTTTTTAATCCAGGCAATAGTGTTAAAGATCGAATCGGCGTTGCCATGCTTGAGGCGGCGATTGCAGATGGTCGAGTTAACCAAAATTCGGTTATTGTCGAGCCTACTAGCGGTAATACTGGAATCGCACTCGCGATGGTCTGTGCCGCCAAAGGCTATCGCTGTATTCTCACCATGCCTGAGACCATGAGTCGTGAACGCCGTATGCTGTTGCGAGCTTTTGGTGCAGATCTAGTTTTGACGCCGGGCCCAGAGGGCATGGGAGGCGCTATCGCGAAGGCGACCGAGCTGGTTGAGTCCGATCCGACCTATGTCATGTTGCAACAATTCGAGAATCCCGCGAACCCAGCCATCCACCGGACGACTACTGCGGAGGAGATATGGTCAGATACCGATGGTCAGGTCGACATCGTGGTAGCCGGCGTTGGTACTGGTGGAACCATTAGTGGTATTGGTGAGGCACTTAAGCCTCGCAAGCCTAGCCTTCGGATTGTGGCGATCGAACCAGAGGCGTCTCCTGTACTCTCTGGTGGCCAAAAAGGTCCGCACCCGATTCAGGGGATCGGTGCTGGATTTGTTCCAAAGACCTACGATAGTGAGGTCGTCGACGAGATAGTTTCGGTCTCGAATGAGGCAGCCTTTGAGTATGCACGCCGAATGGCCAGAGAAGAGGGACTTCTTGTAGGCATCTCTTCGGGTGCCGCTACCTATGCGGCACTGGAGTTGGCGAAGCGGCCAGAGAATGCCGGCAAGCTGATCGTCGTGATCATTCCTTCCTTTGGGGAACGTTACCTGTCTACACCGCTCTTTGCTGACTTGGGAGACTAGATGTTGCGAAATTTGCGCGAGGATATACAAGCCGCCCTCGATCGGGATCCTGCGGCGAATGGGGTGCTCGAGGTGGCGCTTACATATCCTGGTGTTCACGCTCTTTGGGGTTGGAGATTAAGCCATCCACTTTGGCTAGCCGGACATCGTCTGTTGGCTCGTTCGATCTCGATGATTACGCGAACACTGACAGGAGTGGAGATTCACCCTGGAGCCCAGATTGGATCTGGGCTCTTCATAGATCATGCGACGGGTGTCGTCATCGGCGAGACGGCTGAAATTGGAGCGAACGTCACTCTATATCATGGGGTCACTCTTGGCGGGAGAAGCCTTGAGCGAGGTAAGCGGCACCCAACGCTGGGTGATCGCGTTATCGTTGGTGCTGGCGCCAAGATTCTCGGTCCGGTAGTGATCGGCGAGGATTCGAGTGTTGGCGCGAATGCGGTAGTGCTTGAGTCGATGCCGTCGCATTCTGTCATAGTTGGAGTGCCGGCCAAGGTGGTAAAGCGCGACCCACGCCTCTGCGAATCGATCAATGACCTTGGAATGGATGCAGAGATCACCAACCTAGATACACCGATGCGTCTTCGTTTGGCCTCTGGCTTCGATGGGAATCCGACCGGTGACTACATCATCTGAGCGAGCTCCGGTGGTGGTCAGATCGGTTAGCTGACTCCTAGGTTTGATCGATTTCTATTCAGGCACGCGAACAGTTGGGACTTTTAACCGCTCTTTTTGCGGTTATGAAGTCCTAACTGTTCATGCAGTCGTTGACGCTCTTCCCCCCGCTTCAGTGAAGATGGATTGTAGTACTGCTTCGGGGGATGGGTCAGCTGTGATGGGTTCGTGCTGTTAGGTGAGTTGAACGCGGCCTCCCATCGTCTAATCGGACCCTGGAATTGCGTTGCCAAGACTATGCCTATCGCGCATGTAGCGATGAAGATAGCAACTCGTGAGCGTGAGCTGGTTGGTCGTGGTTTGGTCAGTCGCGACGACATATCTTTGATGGTGGACCGTGCGGCTCGGTTGGCATAGGCAGCCACGTGAAACGCCATTAACAGGAACCAGACAACCGAGAGTAGGAAGTGAGCTGGCGCGAGGAAGGTTGCCGAGAAAGATGTGGGCCCGGCTACGTCAAGTTCAACGCCACTCCCGATTACCAGGACCGTCGTGACGACTAAGAAGGGGGCCAGGATGCGGAGCGGGAACCAGGGAACGCCAGCTTTCAGATAGCGCTCGTCTCCACGATAGTAGCCGATGAAGCGCAATGAACTGTAGGTAAGTTTACCGACGATGAGTGGTACAGCAATTAGGCCAACGCCGATATGCCAGGCAACGGCGTGCGACATGATCGGTACGGTGAGCACCTCGATCAGGAAAACAATGACAAGGGCGGTTCCAAACAACGCGCTGCCGCGTGACAGGTTGACGATGCGTTGATCTGCATGTTTGCGCTCGGTATCAAGCTCGCGTTGTTCTGCTTGAGGGATGAGGCTGTCGAAGAGTGACTCTCCCTGCATGTCTTCCGGGCGCATCATGAGATTTGCTGATCCAACCTACCCCCATAAGGTGACCCTAAACCGGTGCACGGGTTCCAACCAGGACCGGCGTCGTAGGCGCCGTTATTGCCCTTGACGATATTGAAGAAGGCAGGAGCCTTGGTGGTGCGCGTTGATTGTTCGAGAGGATACCACGCCGGCTGCACGAACCCCGGACGTGCTGTTGTGGCGATAGCAAGTTGAACGATGAGTCCGGCCATTAGAGGGGCGACGGCGCTGGTTCCACCGACAACCATGGCCGTGCCGTCAACGAGAATCTGGTAACCAGTTTGTGGATCGGCGTTGCCTGCGACATCCGGCACGCCCCTGCCGATAGAACCCCCAGGATTGATGGACGGGGGAACGTTGGCGTGTGCCTGATAGTTGGGTAGTGGAAAGAAGGAACTCACGCCGCCGCCTGTTGCGCCGTCACCGATCGCAATGTCGTTCCAGACGGTCTGAGCTGCTATCGCCCCAGTGCTGGTCAGGTCGAGGTGGGTTCCACCGCACGCTAAGGCATTGGGGGCTGAGGCTGGGAAGTCGACATGAGCGAGTCCATCAGTAAGTCCGTCGGAGGAACCGTTGTCGCCAGCAGCAACGGTTACGGTGATGCCCCTGGCGGTAGCGTCTGCAATCACGGACTGCATCAGTGAAAGAGAACTTTTCGACCAGGTGGATTCGGGTCCACCCCAGCTGATCGAGATTGCGTCTGGCATCGGGCCGCCGGGTGCACTCGCCTCTGACACGGCGTCTATGAACCCGCGATCGGTGTTTGGGGCAAAGTAGACGTCGATTGTCACTCCTGGAGCGACTGATCCCAGAACCTCGATATCTAGCATGACTTCGGCATCGGCAGAATTGGCGGTAGTAGGGTCGTTAACGCCTCCGTTGACACTGATGGCGGTGACGACTGGGACTGGCAAGCTCTGAGTTGTGAAGTAATTGGTCACGTCAGCTTGGCGAAAGCCGCCTCCCAGTTCTATGAGGGCTACTGAGTGGCCGACGGCAGATGCAGAAGGGAAGTCGTAAGCCTTGGCGACTTGGGTGGGTAGGTAGCTGAGTGCCGGTTTTGTGGCGGGGCGAAAGCGTGGACGGGCTTGAACTGCTGAGTCGAGGCCGAGGATCGCTGTGACGATCGAGAGGGCGGGAGGCAGCACCGGCTCTTGGTCCGGGGCAAAGAAGTTGCCGAGTTCGCTATCAACAAATTCAGTGAGACCGATCCCGAGGAGGGCGTTAAGCGCCTCCACACTCGCTCGAAGACTCAGGTGGTGTCTGAGCGGACTCTCGGTAGTGACCTCGACACCATGACTTTGAAGGTAGGAACGCAATTGTGCGTATTCTGATTCGGTGGCAGATGGCTCATAATAGAGGCTAACCTCCACCGAGTCTCCATTCGGTTTCGAACCGATGGCAGTCGCAGTTTCATGGCGACGTAGAATGCTCTCCATGGTTTCCCCTCGTTAGTTGGCACACCCTACCGCCGACAGTGCCGCTGGCAGGTAATCACTTAACAGTGTAGTGGAGAGGGCTCGAGCCTGCCCGAGGTGTTCTAAGAGGTCGGAAACCTAATGACAGAGCCTTCGTGGATGTTCTCGCAGCTGTTGCCGGATCTGCTCAGTATCGATACCATGCCGATGCCATCGGAAAAACGATAGGTCGTAGCTGGAGATGGGACGAAGGCTGGTTGGCCTGGGGAGCATGCGTCTGCCAGTTGCAAGATATCAGTTGGCTGCGAGTTGAAGAACTGAGGTACGTAGCCCCATTGCGAGCTGAGAGCGTACAGGATTGTGGCTCCTGTCGTGATGGTGAATCGCGACAGTGTGCTTGCCGCAACGCTAATCGACCCTTTCCCAAGACTGGTGGTACTCTCCGCAAGTTCGTGAGAGAGGGTGAGCGTGGTGTCTTCTACTGGAGTTATGGCCGTAAGCTTGCCGTTTGACCCTTGAGCAATTTTTAGCGATCCATCGAGGACGATGACAGCCCGTACTTGGTGGTGAGCCACTGTGGTGGGGAAGTTCCAACCACTCTCGGAGAGATGTTGGCCAAGAAACTGCGTTGGACCAGCAAAAATGACGATCTCAGGTGGATTCTGGCTAGTAAATGCATATTGCTTGGATAGTGGGATGGACCCCGGACATATGGTACCAGTTGCAAGCGCCGCTGAACTGACCAGTTGGGAAAGCGAATGTACACGCAGACGAGTGCCGACAACGGCGCAGCTAGTCAATCGGAGTGGGGCTACTCCGTATGTGGCCAGGAGGTGCCACCAACCGCTGGAGTTGAATACATGAAAGGCTGTGAGCTCGTTCGCGGCCTGTGCTCGGCCAAGTGGAGTTCGCCAATAGGATCCGAGGAAGATGGCGTCGATGCGGGGATGGTGGTCGACCGATGGACGAGACGGTGTCAACTGGTAATGCCATGTCGTCTGTCCGATCGCAAGCATTACTATTCCTATCGTCAGTCCAAGAACACCGGTGCCGACCCCATTTGACAAAGCTCGAGATCGCCTGCGAAGGCTGATCACGGTTATAATCACGACAACGTCCACCGTCAACCAGGCATACCAGTTGACCAAAAATGCAGGAGCCACAAGCAAACAGAACTGGACAATGATACTTGTAATACCTACAGCAGTAGCGATTCCTAGTAACCAGAGGAGAGCGCAGGCGACGACTCGTCTCCAATGGATGCGATCGCACAGATGCCGCTTCTCGCGACTGTCTCTATGAGCGGCATGAACCACAGCTCTACTCTAGGCGCCAGGATTGACTATGCCATTTCTACTGATTCAGCGCGACTGAAGTGAGCATGCTTATAACGGCAAAAGTTTTGGAATATGTGACCTAGATTGAGGTAATCTGAAGATACCGTATGGGGTATGTGCAGAGCAGTAACGTGTAAGCAGTGTAAGAAGCCAACTTGGGCAGGTTGTGGCGCCCATATCGAGCAGGTGTTGGGACATATTCCAAAGTCGGAACGTTGCCAATGTGCAGTGAGTGCGGCCAAATCCGAGGCCAGGCCGCGCCGCTTCTTCGGGCGTTGATTGTTGGGATCTCTGGAGCTGGTGGATGGGAACCACCGGTATCTTTAGAGGACAATCAACGGATTTAGTCATCCGCTGAGGTTCAGAATCCACGTGTCGTTGAGGTATCCGTTGGCATCTTTGCCCCCGAACAGGACGATCTGACCCTTCATTGAATCATAGGTTATGCAGGCTCCCTGTCTGGGTGAAGGTGATATCGGAGGATGGATCTCTTGCCAGTTCTCACCGTCGAAGATCCAGGTGTCGCCAAGGTGTTGAGGTTTTCCTTCGCCGCCATGACCACCAAAGAGGATCACCGTACCGCTGAGGCGGTCATGGGCCAACATCGCCTTCGATCGAGGTGAAGGTGATATCGGAGGATGGATCTCTTGCCAGTTCTCACCGTCGAAGATCCAGGTGTCGCCAAGGTGTTGAGGTTTTCCCTCGCCGCCATGACCACCAAAGAGCAGAACACCTCGTTCGTCTGGGCACGATGACATGGCGGCAAACTGACGATGACTGGGTCGAGCCTTCAGGTCGAGTTCCAGCCAGTTCTCACCGTTGAAGATCCAGGTGTCGTCTACAAGTGGAGACTCCCTTCGATCTCGCAGCAAAAACACCCCGATTAGGGTCTTAGGTCCAGCTGCGATACCACCAGAGACGATAACGTGTCCGGATTGGAGATCGGTTGCCATCGCCTGATGGACATAATTGGGATACTGAGATCGCCGTAGCTCTTGCCAGTTCTCGCCGTCGAAGATCCAGGTGTCGCAAAGGTTCTGCTTGGACCACGCTGGCTCACCGGTGAGCGGATTATGGCCACCTGTCCGAGAAAACCTGACTCCAGTGACAAGTACCAGCCGTTCACTACGTGGGCACCAGCACAAGTTGTTGGTCGCTCGGTCTGAGGGGCGCGATGGCGGATCGGCTTCAGTCCAGTCAGCTCCATCAAATATCCAGGTATCACTATGGCCGCCTTGGGAAACATCAAATCCACCAAAGAGGACGACGTTCGCTCGCACTTCGTCAAAGGCGATTGCCGCGCTCGCCCGAGGCGAAGGTGTGTCATTGGTCTCAACTCGAGTCCAGTCTGCGCTCAGGTTCATGGCGATCGCGATACTCTTCTTCCTTGCTCTTTGCCGAGGGTGACGCTTGGCTTTGTTCCAACTGACCTCGAGGCTAGGCTCACGCGCTTCCGCGCAGTAGGCACCCGCAGTGTGTGACTCTAAGGCTCCTATCACCATGGGCGACTCGCGTCGAATCCCGGAATCTTTGGTAACGCTAGTCGCTATCAGAGCAAGGTCTAGCCAGCAGGGATGACTAGCTGCGGCTATCCTTCTGTGCCTGTTGCCCACTGGGTGCTTGCTTCCGGAGTAGTCGGCGCGCCGTCCTGACTATATGAGGCAGTTGGTGCGCTTGCTCGTCTTGATCCATGTTTTCACAAGGTCATCCGCGAGCGGGCGAAGTCTCGCCTTCTAAGAGCCGTTCTGGTTAACACTTGGTGTCGAGCGGGTCAGATCGTTCTTTTCAGCAAAAGTTTGCATAACCAGAACACTGGACTGGCTCGAGTCGTTAACTCGGCTAGTGTGGGAATATGGTTACTGAGGTGGCGACGTTTAATGTTCTAGCAGGCCAAGAGGATTCGTTTTATAGTGCCTATCTAGCGGCACGTCCCCACCTGTCACAGTATCCAGGCTGCAGGAGTGCGATCCTCAGTAGGGTAGTCGAACTCCCCTCGACCTTCGTTTTGCGGGTGGAGTGGGATCGGATCGAGGATCATCTTGATGGATTTCGAGCTTCAGATGCCTATGTCGAATGGCGAAAGCTGCTCAGCCCTTTTTTCGATGGAGATCCTTCCGTCATTCACCTTGTTGAGCCGTAATGTTGACTAGATCTGGCGCTCGCAGGCGCGATGATAGTCAGAGCGAACCGAGCACCTTCAGCAATTCACCGATGGTGTGTGGTGCCTCAACGGTGTGGCGCAACGGAAGATCTAAGTTTACCTGGTAATAGTTCCGACGTCCTCTGCGTTCGCGTTCTACATAGCCAGCATTTACCAAGTCTGCGATGATGGCTTGTGTGGCGCGTTCCGTTATACCTACTTTGGTGGCGATATCGCGACCGCGAATCTCAGAATCCTGAGCGATAAGTATTAGCACGTGTCCATGATTCGACAGGAAGGTCCAATGTCGTTGGGTAGTCGGCGTGGGTTCCACGGGAGGATCGTAGCAGGTTTCTCCGAAGTTTTCGCATTATGGCCGGCTGCACAAAAGTCAGACAGCAAGTGAAATACTCGAAGTCGAGAACGTGTGTGGTGATTGTTACGAGAAAGTGTGTCCTGTCGTGACTAGCGTGATGGCTTCCGTTCTGTTGGTGGTCCTCATTGGTAGCTCGTCGTGGCGATGTTATGTCGTGCAATCTGTGCATCCTGGTCTGCTCGATTGGTTGCCATCGCGAATTGGATCTCTGTCGCCTGCTTTGTTATCGCTCTCCCAACTCGACCAGGCAGTCTTGAGTTCGGATTCATGACGATCATGGTGATCCAGTTCGGGCTGAGGTTCACATCGTTAGCGCTGCTTTGGTCTGTCGCCGTCTTGGCCTAGAACCACGTGCGTCCAGAAGCTCGGACGTATGTCACAGCAAACAAGGAGGTCAGATATGACATAGACCGAGCGACAAGCTCACGATAGCTAACCGGTGCGAGTCCGGTCCAAGGAGACGCCAGAGTCCTTGGTAGGGAAGCCTCCGGGTTTGATAGAGATGTCAGGGTCGAAGCGGGGTGGACCAAATGTGCGGTCGCCCAGCATAAAGCGAGTTCTTAAAGCGTCGTAAAGGCTTGAAGCGAAAGCGGGAGTTAGAGGGAGCCGAGTCTGTGTGGTTTTGACGAAGGCCACGGAAGACACCAGGGAATCTGGAGCGGGTGTCGAAGAACCCTCTCGGGCGTCGCGGGAAGTGGAACGTACACAAAGTTGTCGTGGGAACTGGAGAGGCCCTCCTTGGCCCTGGTCAAAGCGGAGACCAGGAGCGAACCTATCTATAACCGGTGCTCCCGGGAAGTGAGAGGCGGCCAAGAGGGAGTCGGAGGGGGTAATAGTAGTGATGACGGCTGGGACAACATAACCCATCCAGAGCAAAGGACCCCTACTTCATCAACGCATGACGTGAAAGAGAGGAACGCTCATGAGTGCTGAGCAATCAGCTAGGACCATAAGACAGGCCGACGGCCTGGACCCCGTTCGAGCTCACAGGCGTGTGCTATATCGCAGTGCCAAGCAGAATCGGACACGTAAGTTCCACGCCCTTTACGACAAGCTCACCCGCTTTGATGTGATGCAAAGGGCCTGGTCGGACGTGGCGAGGAACCAAGGGGCTCCAGGAGTAGACAAGGTGAGTATCACCGACATCTCCTCTAGAGGCCCCGAGTCGATACAAACCTTCCTGGGTGCGCTCACCGAAGAGCTTCGGACCGGTACTTACCGGCCCAAGCCCTTACGAAGAGTGCATATCCCAAAGCCGGGCAAACCGGGCGAGACCCGTCCGCTCGGCATTCCCTGTGTGAGAGACCGAGTAGTAATGGCAGCCGCGAAATTGGTCCTCGAACCAATCTTCGAAGCTGACTTCTCACCGGTAAGCTTTGGGTTTCGCGCAGAAGCGCTCTTACACACCAAGCCCTCGAAGTCGTAAGGATTACTCACAAACCGGGGGATGGTATGGGTACTCGATGCCGACATCCGGGCCTGCTTTGACACAATCGACCATGACAAGCTCATGGCCCAGATTGAACGTCGCGTCGTTGACCGGCAGATGTTGAAGCTGGTTAGAAGCTGGCTCCGAGTAGGGATATTTGAAGGCGGAGTAGTATCTGAACCAACTTCAGGTGTAATCCAAGGTTCACCACTCTCCCCGTTGCTCGCCAACATAGCGCTCAGGTGTCCTCGATGAGGTTTGGGCTGACAAAGGCAAGCGACTCGGAAAGTTGGTCCGCTACTGTGACGACTTTGTCGTTCTCTGTCCTACAAAAGAACGAGCCGAACAGGCCCGTTATCTCATAGAAGAAACCTTGGTTCCACTCGGGCTGGTTCTCCACCCCGACAGTAAGAATGGGTACGCCAGCTGTTTTGCATGCCAATACCTCTATTAGGGATAGACATGCAAAGATAGTTGGTGGCTAGCTGCCCCTGGTGGCTTGACCCTCACCCGGACCGACGTAATTGTCATTGTCTTGACTCGTCAGCCATCAGGGGTAGTTGGCCAGAGGCATCAGCCTCAGCCGACAACGTGACCTCATGAGAGCACGGCATATGGCCCCGTTACTGTCTTGTCCGTCGCCGACCAAGAGCTGATGCCGATCCTAACCAATGGAAAGGAGTCAGTATGAATGTTACTTCGTTGGGGGAAGGACAGGTAGCTGGCGGGGTCGATACCCATCAAGACCTGCATGTGGCCGCGGTTGTCGATCACACCGGAAAGGTGCTTGGTACCAAGAGCTTTCCCACCACCCGTCACGGTTATCTGTCACTCATTACTTGGATGCGTTCTCTTGGTGATGTCGCTCGAGTGGGTGTCGAATGCACGGGCAGCTACGGAGCTGGCCTTACCAGGTACCTTGGGGCCGCGAACATCCCCACGCTTGAGGTCACCCGACCGGACAAGTCCCTTCGTAGAGCACAGGGCAAGAGTGATGATTACGACGCCATCGCAGCAGCCCTCGCTGCCCTCTATGGGCAGCGCGTCCAGGTGGCCAAGGATCGAAGTGGGCAGGTAGAAGCCCTTCGTGTGCTGCGCACGACCCGAAAGACCGCAATCAAGTGTCGCAGGGCCACCCTACAGGAGTTGCACAATACGATCGTGGCGGCATCCGATAAGATCCGCGAGCAATATCGAGGTGAGA